>CP079860.1:1500000-1787127 GCA_019339365.1 Vibrio neptunius
CACTGACTATTAAAGGATACCAAGACGAGTCAGGCAACCCAGGTGCGGAGAACACGGACCACCAGTTTGCGTTGCAGCCAGTAGTGACCATAAGCGAGGTAACGGTCAACGCAGGAGCGGTGACGGTGAAAGGCAACGCCACGCATTCAAGCAACTCCGCGACGTTGAAGCTAACGTTTGAAGATGCGAGTAAAAACACAGTGACTCAAGATAAAAACGTAAACTTGTCGGATGGCGCTTTTGAACAAACGGTGACGTTTGATGATCTATCGGGCTTAGCCAGTGGTTCAGTCGATGTCATCGCAGTGGTAACCAACAGTCAGAATGCTTCAGGTGAAGGAACAACCTCCTTTACCTTAGACAAGCAAGCACCGACGTTGAAATCAGACAACCCAGTGAGCTTTGAGCGACTGGACTCAAGCAAGGTGAAAGTGACGGTAACCTTTTCAGAGAAGGTGACGCAACCTTCAGGCAGCCAACTGGGCGATCAGGCCATTAGCTGGGAAGGTGACGGCAAAGCGAATGACGTTTGGAACGGAACGGCTGACATTAGCAGTGTCGATAACACGTTGGAATCCTTGCCACTGACTATTAAAGGATACCAAGACGAGTCAGGCAACCCAGGTGCGGAAAATACGGCTCACCAGTTTGCGTTGCAGCCAGTCGTGACCATAAGCGAGGTAACGGTCAACGCAGGAGCGGTGACGGTGAAAGGCAACGCCACGCATTCAAGCAACTCCGCGACGTTGAAGCTAACGTTTGAAGATGCGAGTAAAAACACAGTGACTCAAGATAAAGACGTAAACTTGTCGGATGGCGCTTTTGAACAAACGGTGACGTTTGATGATCTATCGGGCTTAGCCAGTGGTTCAGTCGATGTCATCGCAGTGGTAACCAACAGTCAGAATACTTCAGGTGAAGGAACAACCTCCTTTACCTTAGACAAGCAAGCACCGACGTTGAAATCAGACAACCCAGTGAGCTTTGAGCGACTGGACTCAAGCAAGGTGAAAGTGACGGTAACCTTTTCAGAGAAGGTGACGCAACCTTCAGGCAGCCAACTGGGCGATCAGGCCATTAGCTGGGAAGGTGACGGCAAAGCGAATGACGTTTGGAACGGAACGGCTGACATTAGCAGTGTCGATAACACGTTGGAATCCTTGCCACTGACTATTAAAGGATACCAAGACAATTCAGGCAACCCAGGTGCGGAGAACACGGACCACCAGTTTGCGTTGCAGCCAGTAGTGACCATAAGCGAGGTAACGGTGAGCGCAGGGGTGGTGACGGTGAAAGGCAACGCCACGCATTCAAGCAACTCCGCGACGTTGAAGCTAACGTTTGAAGATGCGAGTAAAAACACAGTGACTCAAGATAAAAACGTAAACTTGTCGGATGGCGCTTTTGAACAAACGGTGACGTTTGATGATCTATCGGGCTTAGCCAGTGGTTCAGTCGATGTCATCGCAGTGGTAACCAACAGTCAGAATGCTTCAGGTGAAGGAACAACCTCCTTTACCTTAGACAAGCAAGCACCGACGTTGAAATCAGACAACCCAGTGAGCTTTGAGCGACTGGACTCAAGCAAGGTGAAAGTGACGGTAACCTTTTCAGAGAAGGTGACGCAACCTTCAGGCAGCCAACTGGGCGATCAGGCCATTATCTGGGACGCAGCCAGCACGGCTAAAACAGTGTGGGTAGGTCAGGTCAATATTCGCAGCACTGATACGAAAGCGGAATCCTTGCCACTGAGTATCAAAGGTTTTGAAGACGCATCAGGCAACCCAGGTGCGGAGAACACGGACCACCAGTTTGCGTTGCAGCCAGTAGTGACCATAAGCGAGGTAACGGTCAACGCAGGAGCGGTGACGGTGAAAGGCAGCGCGACGCATTCAAGCAACTCCGCGACGTTGAAGCTAACGTTTAAAGATAACAATGGCGCCACAGCGACCCCAAATAAAGACGTAAACTTGTCGGATGGCGCTTTTGAACAAACGGTAACGTTTGGTGAGCTATCGGGCTTAGCCAGTGGTTCAGTCGATGTCACCGCAGTGGTAACCAACAGTCAGAATGCTTCAGGCCAAGACACGTACAACACCACACTCTAATCAGATATTTTTTAATCGACGGCTTAGATTGAAGTGATTAATCTAAGTAAATAAAAAAATAATCTAATATTTGAACTAAAACGCCAATTTTTTTGGCGTTTTTTTTTATTTAATTTCCCCAGCTATGAACGAAATGAATATTAAAATAGTCTGATTGTTTAGTTGGTTGATCATTTGCCTACATAATGGCGGATAATAGCCGTCAAAATGATGAAAATCATAAGAATTTCGCCACGTTGCATTGTTAGACTGACATTGTATAGTAACGCTGCGCCTGAGGGTGCTATCCTGCACAGGTGGTTAATTCTATCTGTTTAGTATCTATTATCTTGGTACATAGACGTGATATTAAATCACGTCTTTTTTTTATTTACTCTATTATTTTCCCTGTCGTATATTAATGGCTATAGTACGGTTTAACACTTTTATTAGTGTTTTTCATACTATGGGCGTTGCCGTTGTGTATTATTCTTTTCTTTGTCACACCATAGTCGAGTTTGTTTCACAAACTGGATGTGACATGTTTTCGCGAGTGAATGGGTTGGACGAGCGACAGACCACGATCGTGTTTGTCTCTATACTTTGCGCACCCCTAGCCGACGAGTGACAAAATACAAGGCTTTGCTGAACCTGAGCTAAGCCCGACACCGGATCAGATGCCCAAGCCGTTAAGCCGCGAAGATAAGCAGCGCTTTGAGTCGTTAATCATGGATTGGTCGTTTTAACTGAATAATAAAGTGAAACACAAATGAATAAGAAACTCCTACTTGGGCTGGGTGTCGCCGCCGCGTTGGTCGCTGGCGTCAGTTACTATGTCACTAAGCCCTATTTTGAAGAGAAAGCTCGCATAGAGCTGCTCGCTGATCAGTTAGAATCTCGCAATAAAAGTCGATATCCTAACGGAGTGCGTTGGCGTTACAGCTACGATTTTGATATTCCAGATAACCCTACAGTGGCCGACTGGAATACCGAGCAGCTCAAATTACCTCAGGTGTTGTTTACCGTCACTAACCCAGAAGACGAAACCAAGGTCAGCTATTGGGCGCTGAGTATTGATGGCACCAACCCTCAATTATTGATCCCTGAAGGGGTTCTGCCACCACCACCATTCAGAAGTACCACTGATTACAGCAAATATATGTCGCGCTCGCCTAATGGGCGTTATCTGGTGATTCCACAAAAAGGCGGCACCATCTTATATGACCTCGCCAATGGCGAAAAACTCGATTGGGTGAGGTGGCAACCAGTCCTCATGTATTTATGTGGGATGTGGACAGCACTCAGGTGGTGGTCAAAAAACGAGACGAACTCTTGTTGGTGAAATTGGACACCAAAGCGGTGCTTAAGTTTGAAGAAATTAATGGCCCATTAGCAAGACGAGCGGTAGTGTTTGGCAGCACGTACATGAGCCAGTCAGAGCAAATGATTTATATAAGTTTTGACCGCCTTATGGCGGGAGGCAATTTTTATTGCGGCGAGTCTGAGGAGTATATTGCAACCTTTGGCGACCATGGGGTGCCTAATTGTGGCAATACCTTGGTGTTTGATGCCAAAACACTGCAATTGGTCGACCGCGGCGATTTTACGCCCAATGCCTACTACTGTAATGTCAGGGACAGCAAGTTCTCCGATGGCTTTTACTGCGCCGGTGCTGGCGAGGGCAAAGTCTTTCGCCTCGGAAGGCCCTCCCAACAAGTTGGCCAACACCCAGCAAACGCCACCTTACTGGCGTTAAATGGTGGTGATATCTGGTTGACAGCGCTACATCAAAGAAATATTTCACGCGTGTTAAACCAGCCGACTGAAAATAGCCCGACCAAAGAGATGTTCTACACATATGGTGGTTTGCATAATGGTGAGCGAGCAAAAGTGTCAGCGTTTGGCTTTGGTTTTAGCCGCTATGTGATTGAACATAAAGACAGTGATAGTTGGAGTGAATCTTTGTACCCATTACCGACTTATGACGATCTCGAAAAAGCCAAAGCCGTATTACAGCAACGCAACCAGCGCTAACACAGCGGTTGCGTTGCCATCGCCTTGCGGAGTAACACAACTGAGGGTATCACCTCGCCATGGGCCTATCGCACTGGTAACCATTTCGCTGGCGGTGAGTGGCACCATTAACCCCGTATTGTTTTGCTGAGGCGCTTTTGCCACCTAATAGATCACTCAGAGCCTAGTTAAAATAACTTTATTGCTAGTGATTTTACCTATTTTACTGTTCTATATGACTTTTTTGCTTTTGCCGGGTTGCTATTGTCTTGCCAAGTGATTACGATGCAAGTTACCAAATCGTTAAGTAAACCTCCGGGTTTATCCGTTACCGCAATCAAAACACATTAATGATGGTTGTGGAGAACTCAAAATGTTATTAGTTTGCAAATTTGTCCCAGGGAACACGGCTTCTCGGGAAATGCTAGACTACTTACTCTCGCCAGATGAATGCATCGGGGAGCTTTCGCGTGCGCACAATCCTAAGGATTTGCTCGCAGCGCTACCTAAGCCTTTATCTGACTCTATTCCCGATTCGGCGAAAAAAAGCAACTACAGCTTACTGTCGAGCATTAAACAGTCCCTCGAACGAGGTGATTGGTTGGCGCTATCTACTTTTAGGCGGCAATATCCACTCTCAGAAGCGGACCTGATCCGTTACCCTTTACTCAAAAAGCGGGTTGAGCGGTTGGCCGCCCAGCCAGCGAAGAAATTCCTTAAAGCCAACTATGATGCGGTAAGAGACGACGTCTATTTGGCGCCAAACATCAGTTATACACCGGTTGAACCTTCTCCAGACAAAAAGATAGTGGTCGAGTTTGCTGGCCAGTGGCGGTCTTACGCTGCCCGTCTTCTATTGACGAAGACCGAATGTCAGTCTGAAACCACCGCCAGTCCGCAGAAAGACAGCAGTAAAAGTCATCGCAGCGTGTCGGTGTTTAAAGATCTCGAAGATGAGCCTCGCAACCTGTATTTGTCGATACCTATGAGTGGCTTACCTATGCCTCTTAAGCTGTTACTGGCCAAAAATGTCGAGCCTGTAGATGGTAGCCTCGATAAACCAGAGTGGGATAACGTCTTAGTGCCCGTCCGGCCGCTGGCTTATCTCGATGGCAGCAAAAATAAAGACAAAGCGTCTGAATTACGCGGCGGTTACCTTTACGTGTTCTGGAAAGGCAAGTTGTGGCGTGAAATGGCAATCACCGACAAAGGCTACTATCAGGATATCGACGTCGAGTATTACCGCGCCTTGTATAAACAAGAACAGGCGAAAAAGCAGCCGAAAGCGATTCATCGTGAAGCGGAAGGGTTTCCGCTGCCGCAGTTTTGGGTGCCTTACAAGCTTTTGGGTGAAGTGCAACAAGGGGAAAATGGCGTCAAAGTGTTATTTTCGCCCAAACAGAAGCGCTTCAATCAGATAGAGGCATTAGAATCTGATCCTGAATTGCTCGACAAATCCAGCACCCCCTTGATGAGCTCGCGAGTTACAGTGCAGAGCAGGCGTTTTCGGTGCAGGAGAACACCTCCGACGTTGATAACGCCACAGTCCATGCCGTTGGCGAAGACGATATGCCATGGCTGAGTGATCAACAACTGCTAGTGCGCAGCTTCGACAAGAGTAATACCGTGATTGCCTATGTCGATGGTAAAAACGATGGGTTGATGTTTAGAGTTGACGTTGGAACTTCCGGTACTACGGCGCTGAACACGCTCTATATTGTCGACCATAACAGTGACTATAAAGATGCGTTTGAACTGGAACTGTTTCATGGCCCGGATCATGACTGGCAGCAAGCCCTGTTAAGCGGCTTGCCGCGAGAAGGTGTCTTTACCATTTCGCTGGTTTGTGACCAAGACCCCGACAGCCGACATATCTTGTTTGATCAAGTGGCTTATCAAGATTTGTTTGCACAACCACGAGGCTTTGCTGAACCTGAGCTAAGCCCTACACCGGACCAGATGCCCAAGCCGTTAAGCCGCGAAGATAAGCAGCGCTTTGAGTCGTTAATCATGGATTGGTCGTTTTAACTGAATAATAAAGTGAAACACAAATGAATAAGAAACTCCTACTTGGGCTGGGTGTCGCCGCCGCGTTGGTCGCTGGCGTCAGTTATTTCGCCACTAAGCCCTATTTTGCCGAACAAGCTCGCATAGAGCTGCTCGCTGACCAGTTAGAATCTCGAAATAAAACTCGATATGCTGGCGGAGTACGTTGGCGTTACCGTTACGATTTTGATATTCCAGATAACCCCACAGTGGCCGACTGGAATACCGAGCAACTCAAATTACCTCAGGTGTTGTTTACCGTTACTAACCCAGAAGATGAAACCAAGGTCAGCTATTGGGCGCTGAGTATTGATGGTACTAACCCTCAGTTATTGATCCCTGATGGGGTTCTGCCACCACCGCCATTCAGAAGTACCACTGATTACAGCAAATATATGTCGCGCTCGCCCAATGGGCGTTATCTGGTGATTCCACAAAAAGGCGGCACCATCTTGTATGACCTTGCCAATGGCGAAAAAACTCGATTGGGTGAGGTGGCAACCAGTCCTCATGTATTTATGTGGGATGTGGACAGTACTCAAGTGGTGGTCAAAAAACGAGACGAACTCTTGTTGGTGAAATTGGACACCAAAGCGGTGCTTAAGTTTGAAGAAGTAAATGGCCCATTAGCAAGACGAGCGGTAGTGTTTGGCAGCACTTACATGAGCCAGTCAGAGCAAATGATTTATATAAGTTTTGACCGTGATATGGCGGGAGGCAGTTTTTATTGCGGCGAGTCTGAGGAGTATATTGCAACCTTTGGCGACCATGGAGTGCCTAATTGTGGCAATACCTTTGTGTTTGATGCCAAAACACTGCAACTGGTCGACCGCGGCGATTTCAGCCCAAATGCTTTTGACTGCCATGTTGGGGACAGCAAGTTCTCCGATGGCTTTTACTGCTCGGGTCATGGGCAGGGGCAAGTGTATCGTGTTGGCAGGCCCTCCCAGCAAGCTGGCCAACACCTAACAAATGCCACCCTACTGGCGTTAAACGGCGGTGATATCTGGATGACTTCGATGAAACAGAGGAATATTTCACGCGTGTTAGCACAGCCAAGTGAAAACAGCCCGACTAAAGAGATGCTCTATACATTTCGTGGTTTGCAAGATGGTGAGCGAGCAGAAATGTCGGCGTTTGGCTTTGGTTTTAGCCGCTATGTGATTGAACATAAAGACAGTGATAGTTGGAGTGAATCCCTATACCCACTACCGACTTATGATGATCTCGAAAAAGCCAAGTTGGTTTTACAGGAGCGTAATCATGGCGATCGCTAAAATCGAAAATAAAGCTCTTTATCTAATGGGGCAGTTGGTCGGGCCAAATGGAAAGGTGATTGATGGTAACGGTCTCTATCCATTACCCGGTTTTACCTTTGCATTACCAGAGCGGGTTGCCGCCGAAGTGGCGGATGAGAGTCGCAGTACTAACAGCGCCCCGCTGTACTTTAGTGATTCGGCCGGGCGACTGCAAAGTTGGAACAGTGAAATTCGTTCCGTTGAGCAACTTGGTATAGGCAAGCAACAGAAGGGGGAACCGCATTCTCTTTCCTCTTCGCCGTTAACAGTCTTGCCTAATACCTCTAAGCTGAAACCGGTTTTTATTCCCCCTTACTTAATTCCTGCTGCGGTGATGTCGCAAGAGGAAGACTGGACAACTAAGCTGGTCTCGTACGCAAAAAATATTCAGGATGCGCGCGTAGCAAATGGTGCGCCGAATGAAATAGACATTTCTACCGTTTCAAATGAGGTGATCACTAAGGATATTAACAGCGAAAAACCGCTGCGGCGTTTTTTAGACCCTGATTTGGCGGCATTTTTTATTCAAAGCGCGGAAAAGGCCGAACAGGAACTCGGGCTTAACGCTGGTGCCTATAGCACTCTTTACCAGCAGCTCTACAGTGGTCACTACCAACATGACTTTCACTATTTGCGTATTCCGCAAGTGTGGACAATCAACTTGTTTTTCTCCGCGGAGTATTTTGAAGGCACGGAAGTGACGCTATCAGGCCAGCCGGAAAATTTAATTATCCAAGGCGATGTAACTGACAAAAAAGATAGCATTGTTAGCAGAGTGCGGCCTGTTACCTACTTTGATATTGCCAATCAAACCGATGATGCGGCTCAAGCCGAACAAGTGACCCAATATGTGGCGACATTTTGGATCATAGGCGGGCATCTCGACTCTGACGAGCAGATTAAACAGTTAATACGCTTTGATATCAACTTAGACAGTATTAAAGATTATTGGAGTGATGACGAGCAATCGGCGAGTAGAGCGTTAGATTCCGTTAGCAAACTACGCATTCCTAATAACCAATACTCGATTTCTGAGCAAGTATTGCACCTGCCAATATTCTCGATTGCTGGGCGCAGTGTACTGGTCTCCGGCGACCCTATCTGTGTTGAGGAGGCACTGTTTCAACATGCACCAAGCCTGTTTAGCGACTGGGTCGATTGGAGCAAAAACCAGCCCCATACTGGTGACAACAAGGTTGACTCCGTTAGCCAACCTTCACTGGATATTCTGAATACCCTTGGTACCTATAAAGGCTTGCTAGAGGCGTCGGCCTCTGGGGTGATGGACCCATTCAGTATGACCACGGTGCATAAAGCCTTTAGTGCTGCTCTGGGTGAAGCCCAAGCGGGCGACCTGTTGGAAGTCGTCAAGCTGGCGGTGGGTATTGATGCCAGCGCGCGGGATTTCTTAGACTTTGCCGGACGACTGCCAGCGCCAACGCAAGAGCGGATTCCGATGGTCATGAAGGTTGTCCAGAAACTCAACTGGAGTGGGGTGATCGCCTCAAACGTACCTGACGCGTTTACTATTCCGCCAGCTTTGGAGCATTTTTGGCACAAGGTCGATGACAAGATACTGACACCGTTAAAGCCTTTTGCAAAAGTGATTGAGGTTGGTTTAGACAAACCCTTTGGTTACGCTGAGCTTGTTTCATCAGGGCTCAGTGTCTATAACGGTGTCCAAGACGCGCAAAAGGCGTTTGCTGACTACAATAGCAAGTCAATCGAGTACAGCCAGAAGACACAATCTGTCGTGTCAACGATTGCCCTGAGTGAAGAAACAGAACAGCAACGGCTGCTTGAAGCCGAAGAAGCGCATAAAAAAGCCCTTTTGAATGCCTTTTCTGACCATGCCAATCAGCATAAAGTGCTGCTTAATGGTAAGCCAATTGCTCAAAAACAAGCGGCCAAACCCGGTGAGGCGAGTTACTTAACCCTGCTGTTTGAGTTTGATAGTGCTGAAGACCGATTATCGCCATCGGACACGCAATTAGTGAGTAAAGTGGCTGATTATCTGCGCAACACGACGTCTGAAATGGTGCTCGAGATTAACGGCTTTACGTGTGATGTTGGTACGCTGGAATACAACTTAGTGTTGTCTGAAAAGCGTGCCTCAGCCCTTAAATCGGCTATTTTAAGCCGTTTAGCGGCGGATGCAGCAAAATGGGAGCCCCGTTTACTGGTGGTTGGCCGCGGGGTTGCCCCGAATAACGACAAGAGCCAGCGTCGTGCCAGCAGACGTGCAGAAATGCGCTTTTTCCTCAATTCTGCCTTTGATTATCCTCCTTGTCGCAGCTGGTTACTGGGGCTAGAGAAAAGTCGTCAGGTGTCCGTGTCGGCAGAAATGAAAGTACAAGATGAAGTGTGGAACTTCGCCGGTCAAGCCTTTGATATCGCGCTTGGTATAGCCGCTCCTGTTTTGGGGCCGTCTGCTGCTATCGCATACAGTTTGTATTGGGCAGGCGGTGTGCTCCTTTCTGCTTACCAAGGGGTAGATCAGATCCTCAAAGAGGACATCATCAAATACAAGGAAGCGCAAAAGCAGTATTCAGAATTAGACGTTATCGGCCAGGCATTATTGCTGAAAGATGATGTTGCTTTTAATGAGTTAAGTGTATTGAGTAAGGCGTACATTAAACGCGCCATTGCGCTTAATGGTTTGGTACGTTTACTGCTCTTGGAAGCCTCAAACCCGGAAG
The DNA here is from genome assembly GCA_019339365.1 of Vibrio neptunius. NCBI lineage: Bacteria > Pseudomonadati > Pseudomonadota > Gammaproteobacteria > Vibrionales > Vibrionaceae > Vibrio > Vibrio neptunius. Next base: position 1,510,144 of record CP079860.1, read on the forward strand.
AGGCAAGTAAAGTTATCGCTGGCAGTGATACGACAAGTACCGCTTACGCCAATACCTCTAGCAAGTCCCAACAGCTTGATATCCCAGGTTATATTCGAACCTATCTTCTCAGCGATGACTGGGATATCGGTGGTACATGGTTGCCTTCGTTTCATTTAGATGAGGCTTGGTTGGAAACAAAGGATGACGTTGGCAGTGCGGATAACAGCATCAAAAGTTATCTTGCCTCGACAAGCTATTTTGTTTACAAAGCAAAGCAATCTGAGTTAGGTGAAAAGGTACTTGAACACTCTCAGAGTTATCAAAAATACTGCCCGATTCATACGTTGTCTGATCCATCGTTAAGCCAAATTAGAAAGCTTGTTAAAACCCCAGCGTTGGGCAAATTAGGTGAGGATATTTATACTACGCACTTTGTTTCTATCCAGAAAGATGGGGTGTGGAAGTCGTTGGAGACGATCGTTAACGCTGGCGAACAAGTGAACCCACTTGACCCTGTCAGAGTGCTGGTGATTCTCGACATGAAGGATAAGTATCTGGCTAAATTTAAACAGGAAGGCACTCTAAGTTTGGTACCAATCGGTGTAAGGCCAGTTAGGAAGAACCGATTTATTGATGATGTTGGCGCGTATACAACGGAATATGTTCGTCAATTGTCTCCCGACTCATTGCACGAGCTGGAACGGAATCATCTCTCCGAGAAAGGCTTACTTGCCGATGATAGCCCACTATTTGGTGTTTGTATCACACCGACTTATTACTTGGGAATCAATGTCATCAATGGTATCAAGCCTATGTCTGACGATTACGGTAGTAAGGATTGGGAGTCGGTCTTTGGTGCGGCGAATAAACAAGAACGCGCTTCTTACATTATGCGATACTTGCTGGAAGTTGGGGTACCCAATAACTCTGATACCGAAAAGGGCTTAACGTTTACAAGACGCCTTTACTACACCGACAAAAACGGTGATAGAGCAGAAATCTCGGCAGACAATTCATCAATGTTTGAGCTCGCGATGTCAAAAGAGCATGAGTTTCTATACGAGAAAACCTTCTTAACCAGAACGGAAGAGAAAAAGCGTCAATACCCTGAGCTATTTGAAGACCCTAAATTGGGGCTCTACGTCCACGATACCAATGTGCAATCACTCATACCGGGTGAGAGCCGTACTAAACCAATGGAAGAGTTGGGCTGGACAAAGCAAAGGCCAGTAAGAGATCTTTCAACCCAAGCGACGAAGCTCTTGATGTTGGTGAGTACCAAGTCTGTGAAGAACGCACAAACGCTGCTTAAAAATGGTGGTTTTGACACAGAAAGTATCGTCGTCGACACATGGTTGAGAGCGAATGATACTGAAGAGGATTATAAAGTGTCTCTGTCTGGTAGCTTGCATCCACTGGGTACATTGACTTTTGATGCTGAAAACAGACAAGTCAGCTTTGTGACTAAGCCAGTGACAGAGAACTTTGTGCCATTGTCGCAGCATGTTAAAAAACATGCCGTAAGCCTTATTGACGATCTGGCGATCACCGAAAGCAGTTTTACTGACTGGGAGGCTAAGCCAGTCGATACGGATCTCTACGCAATGGAAGTCTCGCTCGAATACGTCAACGCAACGGGCAAGAAAACTCCGGGTATGCGTCCGTTTGTTGCTAACGACGATGAGCAGCCCTGTATTTGGGTGGAGATGGAAGGTAAAGAAGGCCTAGGCTTAAGTGCGTCCTCACAAAAAGTGTCTGTTGTTGGCGTAAATGAAGACAGTGACAATATTCCTTTCAAGCCGCAATGGTATGAAATGGACCAGCAAGAATTTGATAACGTACGAGCATACACTGCGTCTACGACGGATGATTTCGATGAGAACATCAAGTCGTCAAAAGATAAACAGATTAAACACAAATCTTCCAAACTCAATAACTGGATCAAAGCCTCGCCTGAGTTATTGAGTTACGTGAAAGCTGAAGATCTGTCACTTTCTGATGAACGTAAGAGTATGTTGAGAGATTGGTTGTATAACGAGCTCGATTAGTAACAAAACCGCCAGAAATGGCGGTTTTTTTTACACTTAAAGCCCTGCTGTGCTGTCTAATTCTCACTATGGTGAAAGGCTAGGTAAAATGTCGTTAGTGCTGGTGTTTTTGTCTGTTTGGCTATTCTATCTGACGGTTGGCATTTTTCTGCGCCAGTTTTCCTTATTTAACGTCTTAGTGCCCGTCCGGCCGCTGGCTTATCTCGATGGCAGCAAAAATAAAGACAAAGCGTCTGAATTACGCGGCGGTTACCTTTACGTGTTCTGGAAAGGCAAGTTGTGGCGTGAAATGGCAATCACCGACAAAGGCTACTATCAGGATATCGACGTCGAGTATTACCGCGCCTTGTATAAACAAGAACAGGCGAAAAAGCAGCCGAAAGCGATTCATCGTGAAGCGGAAGGGTTTCCGCTGCCGCAGTTTTGGGTGCCTTACAAGCTTTTGGGTGAAGTGCAACAAGGGGAAAATGGCGTCAAAGTGTTATTTTCGCCCAAACAGAAGCGCTTCAATCAGATAGAGGCATTAGAATCTGATCCTGCATTGCTCGACAAATCCAGCACCCCCTTGATGAGCTCGCGAGTTACAGTGCAGAGCAGGCGTTTTCGGTGCAGGAGAACACCTCCGACGTTGATAACGCCAAAGTCCATGCCGTTGGCGAAGACGATATGCCATGGCTGAGTGATCAACAACTGCTAGTGCGCAGCTTCGACAAGAGTAATACCGTGATTGCTTATGTCGATGGTAAAAATAGTGGTTTTAAACTTTCCGTCGAGACTGGGCTAATGGATTTTGATACCGCCATTACCCACTATGCCGTGCTGTCTGACAGTGAAAGTGATTGGGTACTGAGTGAGCCATTAGAATACAGCGAAGACAACCCACATTTTGCGACGGCGATATTGGGCGGCTTCCCACCTAAGGGCAAGTTTACTTTGCAAATTTCCTCGTCAGGGCACACCCACCACTCTGAATTGGTTTTTAGTGACCTTACCTTCGAGCAAATACTGGCATGGTCTCAACCAGCTAGTCCCGCTCCGGCGCTGGAACCGCGGCCTGAAGTGAGTGCCGAAGATCAAGCCGCAGTGGAGAACCTCAAAAGCTATATGTCGCTGTGGCAAAAAGAATTAGGACTATCAAAATGAACAAAAAAATCATTCTCAGTGTCTCGGCTCTAGTGGCGGTGGCACTGGGTGTCGGTTTTGCTTATCGGCCACAGATTAACCACTGGTTAGAAGCCAGAGCCGAAGATCAAGCAAAACAAGCAAGATACGATGCGGCGTTAAAAACGGTCGTTTCATATATGGATTCTTTTCCTGAAGAATCATCAGCTTTAACTGATTGGGTTTTAGCGGTCGCTGACCCAAGAACTGCGCCGCTAGCCGAGTGGGACAAACCGGGTGATAAAGCGCAGGTGATCACTCAGATATGGTTAGCCGAACAACCGAAAAAAGCTGGGCTATATACCATGAACCTCGATGGGACTAACTTGCAAAAGCTGTTAACCGCTGACGAAGTCAATAGGCTGGTCAGTTGGACAAAAGACTTACGTGTGCAGCGCTCACCCAATGGCCGTTATATGCTGTTTAATAATGGGCTGTTTGAACAGCAAATAGGCTGTGCGATGGTCGATTTAAAAACCCGCCAAATCGAACGTTTTGGTGGTGATTGCCTATTTGGTGGCTGGTTACCCGATAGCAGTAAAGCTTATGTCTCTCAATTGGGGAAAGCGTATGAGTTTGATACTGCGGCAATGACGATAAGCCCTTTACCTCTTGCTGTGCCTAACCCAGATACCCCAGAGTTAAGAAAAGCTTGGTTCGATGGTAATGACCATGCAAAAGATAAGATAAAACGGGTACGTCTGGTAAATAATGGTACTCAGTTGTTGGTAGATATTAAAACCTACTACAACAAGTCTTCCTTAGAGCTAAACGCTAAGCCAACCTATTTAAGTTATAACGTTGGCGATTGGCAACACTACCAAAAAGAGAGTTTTTATCCTCAAGAGTGTGTTCGGAGCAAAGCCATCTATTGGCGTGAAGATGGCGGCGCCTTTAGCTGCGATACCGCCGCTGGTTATCGTGGCTACAATGCGAATGATTTAAGTCAATCTGCTTTACTGGCCGATGATACTCGCTACCCGCTTCAGCTTGGGGTGTTGAGTGGCAGAGAATCGCTTACCCCTATTTTGACTCGCCAGCGCCAGCCAGACGAGTCATCGCCAATAGACACACTGCGTTACTTTTATAAGCTCCCCAGTGCGAAGGATAGAATGAGCGGTTTCTCCTTTTATATTCCCCCGGCTATCAGCTCGGGCTTTAACCACTATAACCTAGTGCAACAGCTACCCGCTTTACCTACTTATAGCCAATATCAAACCGCCTTTGACCTCAATTACCAAGAGCAATTAGACAAGTGTGAGCAGTTGTGGCAAACCAAACACGAGGGTAAATGGAGCGATATGGATATTTATGGCTGCAAAAGCCTATGCCAGATAGAAAGGCATGGCAGTCACTTTATTGCTGTTAATTGTCAGTCAACAAAGGAGAAGCGCCGTGGCTAATGCGAAAACTATTCATGGTATTTACCTATTTGGCCAGCTTGCCCAAGGGGAAACGATTGCTCCAACTATGGTGAAAGGCTAGGTAAAATGTCGTTAGTGCTGGTGTTTTTGTCTATTTGGCTATTCTATCTGACGGTTGGCGTTTTTCTGCGCCAGTTTTCGCCGTCTATACGCCCGCCAACGGTGAAGCCGATCTGAGGGGGAACTGTCATCGACATGGTACTAGCATGGCAAGTCAGCAAATGCTTGTATAAAAAAACCGCCCCAGATGGCGGTTTTTGTCTTGAGCGGCGGAGAAGTGGTTAACTCGCGGTAGAAATGTCGTACTTTTTCATCTTATGGCTTAATGTACTGATTGGCAGCGAGAGCTGCTCGGCGGCACGTTTAATTTGCCAGTTTGATGAGTTGAGACAATCAATGATAACGGTCTTCTCATACTCGCTGACCGCTTCTTTAAGGCTTTTGGAATAGTCCATTGGTTCTGCTTCCACTGTGGCCTCTGATTGCTCTAGCTGGGCCGCATCTGTCGATGCTGGCTCTTGCTGAGCGGGTGGTTGCGGCTCGCTTTCCAAGACGGGTTCAGGGATCTCTGGCGTCTGTGGTGTCGGTTGAGGGAGATTGGCGAGGGCTGCCGCTTCTCCAAATTCAACCTGATTGATGGTTTCGAAATCTGAAAGTAACAAAGCCCGTTCAACGATGTTCTTGAGCTCACGAACGTTACCCGGGTAAGGGTATTGCTGAAGTTGCAGTTGTACGTTAGCACTTAACCCGGGTGCTTGAGCTAGGCCCAAGTTGGCGGCACTCTGCTTCACGAAGTGTTCTGCCAGCGGCAAAATGTCGGCTTCACGCTCTCTCAAAGGAGGAAGGGTGATAGGGAACACATTGAGGCGATAGAACAAGTCGGCACGGAACTCGCCATTTTTGATTTTATCCATCAAATGGCAATGGGTGGCGGCCACCACGCGTACATCGACTTCCACTTCCTTGCTGGCCCCCACCGGACGCACTTTACGTTCCTGCAAAACACGTAATAGCTTAGCTTGCAGCAACAATGGCATGTCGCCAATCTCATCAAGGAATAGGGTGCCTCCATGAGCGGCTTCAAACAAACCGATTTTGTCTTTGTCTGCACCGGTAAATGAGCCTTTTTTATGCCCAAACAGCTCAGATTCGAGCAGTTGTTCCGGAATGGCAGCACAGTTCTGAACGATTAACGGTTGATCGGCTCGGTTGGAGTTTTCGTGAATGTACTTGGCGATCACCTCTTTACCGGCACCGGTTTCACCGCGTAGCAGTACGTCTACCGGCAGTGCCAGCACTTTGTCTAACCGACGCAGCACTTCCAGCATCTGTTCACTTTCCGCAATCGGGCCTTTGTAATGGCTCTGTTTGCGTTTTTTGAGATGCTCATTCTCGCGCACTAACGCAGCGTTATCGGCGCTCAGGCTTTTGATCATATGGCCATATTCTTCGAGCCAAACGGCTTGTCGAATGCTGTTGGCGGCCATATTACAGAACGCGGTGAGTGCCGATTCGTTGTCGATGACGCTCAAATCGAACAGCGCCAACAAACCTATGGTTTTAGCGCTGTCATCGACCAAGGGCCAAGCAAGGAGGTTGCTGCTTTTGATGCCAAGTGCTAACTCCGTCTCATACACGGCCTCACAATCGTAACCATTGTATTGATACAGCTCGTTGATCAACACCACTTCGCCATTTTGGATGGCGTAGTTGAATGGGTCGGTTTGGCTGGTTTGGTTAAACGATAGCGGCTGCCATGGGTGAGAAACGAGAGCTTGTTCATTGTGATGAACAATACTCGGTATGAGTGCCTGTCCCGTTTGATCAAGAACGTAGATGATGCCGTGTTTAGAAAACGTCATCTGACGCGCTGCTGTGAGCACCGCGTCCAAAGTTTGCGCAAGCTGAGTGCGATCAGCCAGAGACTGGCTGATCGCTAGTAACGCATTACTCAGATCGTTCTGATTAGCTGAACGCATAAGATAGCGTTCCTTGCTCATCGACAGATACTGTGATCTGACTGTGCGACTCATCCCTGTCGTGCACGAGCAGCTGTGTGGATAGCTGAGGCAGTAACTGACGGTTAATCACCGCATCGATGTTACGTGCTCCCGTTTCTGCCAAGCGACAATTGCCAAGTACGAATTCCACTAAGGTGTCTTCGTAGTTCAACGACAGTTTATGGTGGCTTTGCAGACGCTCAGACACTTTGCCCAACTTGTGGTGGATGATGTCAGTCATGGCTTCGTCAGACAGTGGAACAAACGGCAGCACTGACATACGCGCCAATAACGCAGGCTTGAAGTGCTGGTTTAGCGTTGGACGAATCGCCTCGGCAATCACGCCAGCGTTGATGTCTTTAGACTGCTGAACGAGTGATTCAATCTCATGAGTCGCAAGGTTACTGGTCATGATGATTAAGGTGTTTTTAAAGTCGATAGTGCGACCTTCACCGTCGTTGAGTGTGCCTTTATCGAATACTTGATAGAAAAGGTTCAGTACTTCTGGATCCGCTTTTTCTACTTCATCTAACAGGACAACAGAGTATGGACGTTGACGCACCGCCTCAGTCAGCATGCCGCCTTCGCCGTAACCGACGTAACCCGGAGGTGAACCGATTAGGCGCGATACCGTATGTTTCTCTTGGAATTCAGACATGTTGATGGTGGTCATAAAGCGCTCACCACCGAACAGTTGGTCGGCAATCGCACGCGCAGTTTCGGTTTTACCGACACCGCTTGGGCCGACAAGTAAGAATACGCCTGTTGGTGCATCTGGGTTACCGAGGCCAGCTTTGGCGGTTTGAATGCCTTCTGCTAGCGCATCGATGGCGTATTCTTGGCCTTTGATATTGTTGGTGAGGCTGTCTTTTAGCTTGAGCGTGGTTTCGGCTTCATCCTGAAGCATTTTACCCATAGGGATGCCAGTCCAGTCGGAGATCACGTGGCTTACTTCATCTGGGCCAACTTCGAAATGCACCAGCGGGTTACCATCACGAATCGCATCCAGTTGCTCCTGACAGGCGGCAATGGCGATACGTACCGCTTCTTCGTCCATTTCTGCATAAGGGGAAGCTTCTGTTTCTTCGCCTTCTTCATCCGCTTGTGCAACTTCAATTTCTTCGCCAGAAACCAGTTCATGAAGACGAGTACGCAACGCGATCATCTGTTCGATTTGCTCTTTCTCGTTTTTCCATTGTGCTTCTTGAACTTCTAGCTCAGCTTGGGTTTTCTCCATCGCCACTTTGAGATCTGGGATCGACGCCAGGCTGTGTTTGTCGCCAGTTTGCTGCAACTGGTCACGTTCTAAGGCTTCTAGCTCACGAGTTTGCGCGGCAAGTTCTTGTTGTAAGGTTTCAACCGATGCTGGCACGGCATTTAAGCTAATGTTAACCCGTGCACAGGCGGTATCGAGTACGTCGATGGCTTTGTCCGGCAGTTGACGGCCAGAGATGTAACGCGCGGAAAGCGCTGCCGCTGCGGTAATGGCGTCGTCACGAACGTAAACATTGTGGGACTTTTCGTACGCTGGTCGCAGACCACGGATGATCAGCGCCGCTTGTTGTGGAGACGGTTCGTCAAGTTTAACCAGTTGGAAACGTCGCGCTAGAGCCGGGTCTTTCTCGAAGTACTTCTTATACTCAGACCACGTTGTCGCGGCAATGGTTTTCACTTCGCCACGGGCTAGGGCTGGTTTGAGTAGGTTGGCGGCATCGCTACCGCCAGCTTGGTTACCACCACCGACCAGCGTGTGGGCTTCATCAATAAAGAGGATGATAGGCGTCGGTGAGTTTTTCACTTCGTCGAGAACCGCATTGAGGCGCTTTTCGAATTCGCCTTTGACGCTCGCGCCCGCTTGAAGTAGGCCCATATCTAAACCATAAAGTTCTACCCCTTTAAGGTTATCAGGCACTTCACCTTGTACGATTTTTAGTGCCAGACCTTCAACCACGGCGGTTTTACCGACACCAGGTTCGCCGACAGCGATAGGGTTGTTTTTACGACGACGCGCAAGAATATCGACGATCTGGCGGATCTCTTGATCACGACAGAATACTGGATCGATCTCGCCTTTACGTGCCTTGCCGGTAAAGTCGGTGGTGAACTTGCTGAGCGCTGAGCCGTCTTCACGAGCTTGTGTCTTTTCAGACGTTGCCACTTGTGCTTCTAGTGAATGGCTGGTCAGTTCGCCAAAATTACGCTTCAAGCTGTCTGGGTTGACATTGTCTAGAAGGTCAGAGTAGCTATGCTGGCCGTAACGGAGTGGGTTGCTGACTAGCGTCAGTAGTAGAGCACCTGAGCGGATCTGCGTTTGTGATAAGTCTAAAGAAGACACTAGCCAGCTTTCTTGTAGCCATTCGATCAACAAAGCAGAAAATACAGGTTTGCCACCATTACCTGTTGGGCTTGTATCTAAAGTAGAACGAATCGATTGACGTAGGATGTTTTCCGAACAGTCAAAGTGTGCGAGTAGAACGTCGAAATCACTGTTTGGTCTTTCAAGCAAGCTTAACAGTAAGTGTTCAATTCGAACTTCGTTAGCCTTTTCTGATACAGCCAGAGCTGCGGCGTCTTCTAGCGCGACTTTTGCGATAGGGTGCAGACGTTGAATTAATGAAGAGAGATTAATATTTATCATTGTCTTTATCGAGCTTATGGTTGTTTAAAATTGGCTCGATTATACTAAATATTAAAAATTGTTTTTTTTGACAGACTATTTTAACCACTATTTTATGGTTGTTTTTCAGGCGATATTGATTAGATTAAAACCAAATTTGATATATGTGATAGTCACTATGATTATTATGTTAGTTATTCTGTCTTAAATGCCCGTTAATAACGCTTTTTTTACTCGATTGCCTATCGTTGTTTTATCGAAATGGATAAGTAACAATAAATTGTTTGCTGAACACAAGAAGTTGTGAAATTTTCCAATTTATTGAATTGATAAGGTTATCTAATAATAAGATAAACACTATAAGTTATTGATTTATATAGATTGTAAAGTTGGCACGCTCTTTGTATTAGGTTAATAGCGTCGCGGTTAAGCGATTTGGTAAATTTAAATAAATTAGAAGGAATACAAGATGCCAACTCCTGCATATATGTCTATCACAGGTGAAACTCAAGGCGATATCACAAAAGATGCTTACTCAGCTGACTCAGTTGGTAACTCTTGGCAAGAAGCTCACGTTGATGAGTTCCTAGTTCAAGAACTTGATCACGTACTTACTATTCCACGTGATCCACAAAGCGGTCAGCCAACAGGTCAACGCGTTCACAAGCCAGTCATTGTGACTAAAGCACAAGACTGCTGTTCACCGCTTCTATTCAACGCTCTAGTTTCTGGTGAGAAACTGCCTGAGTGTAACATCAAGTTCTACCGTACTTCTGTACAAGGTAAGCAAGAGCACTACTACACAATCAAACTGATTGATGCTCTTCTAGTTGATATGCAAACTCGCATGGCTCACTGTCAAGATGCTGCGACTTCTGACCGTGTAACTGAAGAAGTACTTAGCTTCACTTACCGCGCAATCGAAGTAACTCACGAAGTTATGGGTAAAGGCGGTAACGACGACTGGCGTGCTCCACGCGAAGCGTAAGATTCTCTTACCAAACGCTAAGGGCCAACTTATGTTGGCCCTGATCTCATTATTTGTATCAGGTAAAAGGTATGACAATAGACGTAGAATTTAAGTTTGAAGTTCAAGGTAGTGAGCATGAATTTCGTGTTGAAAGTTTTCAAGTGAATGAAGAACTGTCTAAAGACTTTCAAGTCAGCCTCTCATTACTTTCACTTGATGCTGATATTACCTTCGAAGAACTTATCCGCAAACCTGCACTGCTGACTCTGTTTGGTCAAGGTGTGGGTTCTGCTCGTTTTTTCCACGGTGTGGTCAATGAGGTTCGATTCCTTGGCACAGGCCGAAGATTCTCTCGTTACCAGATTATTCTGGTACCACAAAGCTGGTTCTTGACCCAACGCCAAGACTGTCGCATTTTCCAAAATCTAGCGGCTCCAGATATCATTTCTCAAGTCTTGGACGACGCTTCTGTTACCGACTATCGTCTTGAACTGTCTGGCGTGTATCCACAAAAAGAATACGTTCTTCAGTATCGTGAAACCGACAGTATTTTCGTGCACCGAATGCTGGCTGAACATGGTATGTGGTACTACTACGAGCACACTGAAAGTAATCACACCTTAGTGATCGTCGATAGCAACGATGCCATTCCAGAATTGCTCAGTACTCCGCTTAACGCTTCTTACTTAGGCCCGTTGGTTTATCATTCAGATGCGGGTGGCGTCGCCGATCGCGAACATATTGTCGATTTGACGGCCATCAACCGAGTGAGAACCGGCAGCACGACTTACACCGATTACAACTATGAACAGCCTAAGATCCCACAACAAATGTCGAGTGAGGGCACTTTAGATCAAGATCTTAAATTGTTTGACTACCCAGGCCGTTACGTTGACCCAGTGATGGGGCAGGTGCGTGCATCAGAATGGATCGCGGAACATCAGGTCGATAATCATCAGATCGCCGCGATGTCGAACATTATGCGCGTGGTGCCGGGTTATAGCTTTAATATCAGTGAGCATCCACGCAGTGCGCTCAATCGTGACTACACCATGCTGTCTATCGTCCACAATGGTCATGATCCCCAAGTTCATGAAGATGAAAACAGTGGTCTGCCGACGCATTACGATAACAGTTTTACTTGCATCCCACGTGATGTGATTTTTAAAGTACAAAAACCGTCTCCACCTGTAGTTGAGGGGCCTCACACTGCGGTTGTGGTCGGGCCTGCTGGCGAAGAGATTTATACCGATGAACTTGGACGAATTAAAGTTCAGTTCCACTGGGATCGATACGGCAACAATGACGAAAATTCAAGTTGTTGGATTCGTGTCAGCCAATCAATGGCAGCGCCGTCATGGGGGCAGTGTACCTGCCGCGTATTGGCCATGAAGTCGTGGTCACCTTCCTTGAAGGCGACCCAGATCGTCCGCTGGTTACAGGCGCTGTTTACCATGGTCTGCACTTTCCTCCGTATTCATTGCCAGAGAACAAAACTCGTACCACATTCCGTACCCAAACGCACAAGGGCACTGGCTATAACGAGATGAGTTTTGAGGATGAAGCGAATCAGGAAGAGATTTACTTCCATGCTCAAAAAGACATGGCGACTAAGGTACTCAACAACCGTTACCGCGATATTGGTCAGGATGAGTTCCTTGAAGTGGGCCGCAACCAGACTAACGAAGTGCATGGCGATCATAAAGAAACGATCGATGGTCACAAAACCACTCAGGTGAACAGCACCTTTACTGAGACCGTTGAACAGGATGTGACCGTTACTTATAACGCTAATGAAACACAGTCTGTTAAGAACAACTCAACACTTGAGATTGGCGATAACCGCTCGACTAAGATTGGCAAAAACGACGATCTAGACGTCGGTGAGAACAGCAACTTGGTCGTCGGTGCTTCGCGCTCCGCTGACATTGGTAAGGACGATAACCAAACGGTCGGTGGCGATCTCACGGTTTCAGTTAAAGGTAATACATCGTATAAAGCCGATGCTGCAACTCAGGTGGTCAGTGGTGACAAAATTGTCCTTAAGACCGGTGGCTCTTCCTTAGTAATGAACAGCGATGGAAGTATCAAGCTGACTGGGTCTTCGATCACGATTGAAGGCAGCGACAAAGTTGTGATTAAAGGTGGCAACGTAGCGATTAACTAATGAAACAACAAATACACCAACAACAGTTTGAACAAGAAACGCAGCAAGCCGAGAAATCGGCTTGCTTTTCCCGTTTTGGAACGATAGTCGGCATGAATGAAGCGAAAGATAGCGTCAGAGTCGATTTTGAAGGAAACCCATTTGGTCAGCCCCTTTCTGCAAAGCTAGGCCGCGGGTTTACTCGGTCAGAACTTAAGTTTGCTATGGATAATAAGCTTCATTGTCGTATTGAGTTTGTTAACCAAGATATCAGCTTACCCATAGTGACGGACGTGTTCTTTTCTATGCTGAGTGAGGATCAAGAGGTCATTATTCGCGCAGAGAAGATGACAATAAAAACCAATCAAGAACTGACGCTAAAAAGTGGTGACACCCAAACTCGCTACAGTGGCAGAGACGGGCGAGTGACGACTGAGGCGAAGTATGTGACTTCGCAGGCAGAAAAAGCGCAGAAGATTCAGGGCGGTACGGTTGCCATCAACTAGCCACTTATGCAGATAGAGTATGAGACAAAGAATTACCAAACAACAGCTTAGCTCAGCGTTAAGTGATAGTGATTTAACCCAAGCCATACAGACATTAGATGAGCAAATTGCGCTGCTGAGCGATCTGCGCCCAGCGTGGCTTGAGTTTTGTCATGAGAAATCAGCGGTCGCGATTGAGTCCTTGTCCTTTCTGTTTAAGCAATGGGTAAGGTTGCATCGCAAAGGGTATCCAGCGACTTCGCAGGACTACCTCCGTTTGGTTGAACGCCAGATGGCAGAGATTAAACAGGTTTACATCGCCTTCTATAAGCTTCATCCGGGGCTGGTTTACGAGCTCAAAGACACTGCACCAGCGCTTTTCGTTTGGCTGATGTTAGAGCCTGAATTCGAGCAGCACACGTCCTACCTTATTGCGGCAATAAAAGTGGCTGAGGACATCGATGTCAATGAGGCGACTCTGTTGTTACTGCACTCCAAACGACACACGCTGGATATCACACTAACGCAGCTTGTCGAGGGCAAAGTCTCAATGAGAAGCTTATGCTTTGAAGCGTTGCGGCTGCGTCAGACATTAAGTGTTGGTTTGGCCAAACACTGGTTGAAGGAAACCTCGCTTGAAGCACAACAAGTGCACCCGGTGTTAGCCAAGTTTGATGTCGAAGACAGTATCGAGTGGATTAATGAAATCGACAGCGATGAAGAGTACCTGTTTGAGTTGTTGCTCTGTAAGCATGACCGGGGTACTTGGTTCAGAAAGCGTTTTGGTATTGAACAGCAAGCGCTGCCGAGTGAGCATGTGGCGACATACGCTAAATTGCTTGAGTTGGTCGAGTTTGACCAGTTTGATCCTAGTCTCGAAATGGCGCCGATCCAGATGGTGTTAACCGGCCGCCCAGACTGGATTGAAACGGCTTTGGAACACCTCATGACGCTGAAAGATGGGCAGGAGGAGTGGTTGTTTGCCCTCTATGTTGTCTACGGTGAGCGTTTCCCGCTTAACCCACATCTCTTGGGTGTCGAGTATCAATGGGAACAAGCGATGGCGGTACTTGAAAACTGGCGTGATAGTGGTGAAAACCATGTCAACACAGCGATTCGCCATGGCGTACCTGTGACGTTTGAATCGAGTGTCCAAGCCATGATGGATCACAATATCCCCGCTAACTACCGAACCTGGATATGGCGTCATCTCTGTATTCATGGTCGTGTCTACATTCCTTGGAATTGGGCCATGCCTGCAATACAACAAAACTGGCTGTTTAGTAAGCTATCTGAGCAATCCGCTGCGATTGAACGATTTAACCTAAGGAATCAGAATGCAACTTTGGGATATTGAACAAGAAACGGAATTGCTAGTAAAGGGTCGCTTCCAACGTGATCAAAATGGTCACGAAGTGTGGGTGATAGCGGCTAAACGACAATGGCAGCTCAACGAGGGCGAATGGCAAGAGGTACCAGCTGAGGAGATTTACGATGACCCTGTTTATCTCGGTGAAGCTGGTATGTCGGCGATGAAAGTCGACCATGAGTTTCCAGTATCAAAGCAAAATACCGACGTTTTGGTGTACGGCAAAGCACGCGCTTACGCTAAGCGCCCAGTGACTTATCACGAGTGTCGTATCCTCATCGATAGTCATATCGACAAGACGATTGCTGTTCATGGTGAACGTAAGTGGGTCGAACACGGCGGTACAGTGACGGTTTCTCACCCAACAGCGTATGTTGAAGCTGAGATTGATTACTCAAAAGCATTGGGTGGGGATGAGCGTAACCGTATTGGTTGTGGCGTGGCGAAAAGCAGTGCCGAGTTGATGGCAATGCCAGTTCCGTCCGTGTTTTATCCTAATGAAGAATGGGCTCCTAACACCAAAAACTTGCGCGTAGCGGGTCTTGGGCCTATCCCGCCCTTTTTTACTCAGAGGGCTAAGTACGCGGGGACCTTTGATGATGCTTGGCAAGAGCATAGACGCCCCTTACTGCCCGAAGACTTTAACCCGAAGTTTTACCAATCTGCTCCTGAAGACCAGCAGTGTAATGGCTTCTTAGAAGGTGGTGAGCGCCTGATGATGAGTGGTTTCTCTCATGACGACGTGTTGGCTTTTCGCATTCCGGCAGAGAAGTATGTCGCTGTGGCCGATTTTGGTGAAGAGAAGCTGAGCGCTGCTATGGCCATGTACACACTGTTTGTTGATACTGAAGAACAACGTCTTACGATTAGCTACAACGCTTCATTCCCCTGTCAGGGCAAAGAACACCTGTTGGTGTCTTCCACGATTTCTAAAGCGAGAGAAAGCGTATGAGTAATGTATATGGTCGATACGTTCTTGATGTTGATGTATTGACGCCAATGGGCATGAACCTAGATATTTCACTCGCTGTCGCCAAAGCTGACCTTGCACGATTCAACCAGCACCTAGCTGAAAATGGTATCGATAAGTTTACTTTCGCTAAAGCGGACTTTATTAAAGCAGACAAAAAGCAAGAAAGGGTAGTCGAAATGATCGATTCGCTGCTTTCTTCTATGTTAGCTAAGCTACCCAAAACGCTTAGGCCTGTTCCCGCGGTGATCTCTGTTCCTGAATCGACGGATAATAACCGTCTACAAGCTTGGGTCGAGGCGAGTAAACACGCCAAATGGTTGTCAAAGATCGACATTACTCATGTCGGCGGACCGCGTTTTATCCATGATTCCCTCACTATCCTAAACCAGCAAGATGCGGTGCTTTGTATCGCGGTTGACTCTTTATTCAGTGAGTTAGCCCCGCTTATTGCCGATGACAATGTGCAAGGAACTCAAAACCCATGGGGGCTGCTCCCCAGTGAAGGAGGTGGGGGTGTCATTTTCACTAAGAAAAACATTGTTGACACTCTCAAGTTAAAGCCCGTTGCATCGCTTGATTACTTTGTGGCTGAATGGAACACGTCGGACCGCAGAGGTATGATGCGCTTGGTTCGCAAAGCCGGAGCGGCTTTTGAACACTTAGGCTATATCTATTCTGACTTGAATAATTCTCGGCATCATACTGAGGATTATGGCTTTGCCCTCGGTGCAAGAGCAGAGAAATTCACTAACCCTGAGCAGCCTGTGCTTATCAATGGTTTATGGGGAACACTAGGGCAATCGTCTGCGATGGCTTTGCTTTGCAGCTTCACCCAAATGCATCCTTCATCGGACCCAGCCTGCTTGTTTATGTACGGATTAGATGGTGATCGCGGTTTATTAAGAATATCTCGGTGTGAAGATGCTTAATTGGTTCAAATCTACTGGATGGTAGATCAATTTCAATAAAAAGTGTGGCTCTCAAACCGTCGAAATAGAAACACTTAAGGTCGGTTCTACAGTCATTATGCCTAAATTGATAGGGATAGTGGGCTTTTTATTTTTATGCGGTTGAAAAGCAATATTTAAACTAATTATTATGCTTTCCTAGTTATTATTATCATTTGGCTAAAGAGTGGAACGTGTCTGATCAAAATGGATCAAGCGACAGCTATATCAATCAGCTAGTTCATAAAGCGATTGAGAGAAAAAAACAGCTAGAGCTGCAGGAAGCGCAGAGAAACAAGCCCAAGTTGGAATATGTTTTATTCTCACAATTCGACGTGCTTGAATCTTTTCCTTCAAAAAATGGCAATACAACCTTATATCACCTAGCAAAGCAAGGTGAGCCTGATAAACAGGTGTGTTGTAAAGTCGCCAATGAAGGCACTTCTAGCCATGAACATTCGTTACTGATCGGTGAAGCCAGTAAGCTTGAAATCTCTCAGCATCCAAGCGTGGCTGATTTTATTAAGATCGGTAATGAGTTTGATCGCCCCTACATCATGTATGAATGGATACATGGTGAATCCTTAGCTGAAAAAATAGAAAGACACGCGAAGAAGGGCTTCCGTCACGATCATATTGCCTGGCTAATTTACCAGCTTGCTGGCGCGTTAGAGTACATGCACACCCGAGGCGTATGCCATCTAGATATTAAGCCTGCCAACGTGCTGGTGGCTGAAGATGATAGCGTCAAACTGATTGATTTTGGCGCGGCTCGTTACACTGAGGAATCGCAGGGCCCAGCAGAGGTGAGTATGAATTACGCCTCGCCTATGTATGTTGAGAGTGGTGTGGCAAAACCGCAAGATGACGTCTACTCATTAGCCCTATTGACAGGCCATCTGTTCCTTGGCTCGTCTTACGGTGATGTTTGGCGTCAATTGCTGGGACAAAACAAGCGTTGCCAACTGATCCCGAAACATGTTTGGTCGCTGCTTAAAAATGTTATTAACAAGCCTCGTTCCCACGGCTATACCGCGATTTCGTTTGCACAGGCGTTGGCCCGTATTGATACGCAAGCGCTAAAATCCGACAACAGTGCGCCCATTTTTTCAAATCTTAGAAATGCCGATCTGGTACTGACACAGCACAGCGTGACTGACAAATTCGCCTTCGGTCGATTTAAGTATTTGGAAGCAACGTTAGTGGCTTCGGTTCTTCTGGTAACGGGGACTTACTTTTACGATTATATGCAGCCCGAGTGGAAGCCTTCAGCCAAACCTGGCTTTAGTGAATCGAGCGCCTTGGTCAATACCATCAAACCAGCTCAAACTGCATCATTTCTTGCACAACCGCCGTGGAAGGTTGAGCAAGCATTAAATGACATGTCGAATGATGTTGTCATGATGGCTCCTTATCAGGATGCTTATCAAGTGCAGCAGACCAAGCTACTTACTGTTTATCAGCAGAATGAAGATGCATTGAACTTAAGGCGAGAACTGGCGAGTAATCTTCCTTTGGTGCTCAAGGACATGCGTTCACAACTTGTCTCGCTTCATGCAAGCTTGAACAACGACGGTGTTTTGTTTGCTAAATCTGAGCGTTCATTCAACAAGGTGATGTCAAACTTGAACACATTAACGGTTGAAGCGCAAAAAATGACAAGTTACATGGGCAAACAGGATGCTGAACTGGTCAGTTTGATCTTAAGTGGCCAGGCTAATGCCGTTGATGATTACATGAAGAGTGCATGGGCCAATCATCAGGCTGAATCCTATTACTATAGCCAAGTGTTGCCTAGTACCGTGTTGAATGAGGTTTACGCAACCATTGATGCCAACGCTGAACAGCATTATTACTCACGCGCCATTGAGCAGGCAGAAGCCGCCAAGCAGTATTTTGGTAATACTGCCGATTTGAACGCTAAGGTTCGCGCCCTCAAGGTTGCGCGTAGCGAGTACATTCTATTCAGCACGGTGACAGAGCAAGTGATTTTCGAGAAGGCGAAGCTTAATTCGTCGCTCAACGATCTCGAAGTGAATGCGCCGAAAAAATTCAGCGAAGTCACTCAATTACTGAATAGCATGGCCAGTGATGCTATCCGCAAGAGTCATAAAAAGTCTAAGCCTGCACGAGGCGCGTTGGCGGTCAAACGTGCAATTAGTGATTATGAGCCAGATGCAAGGAGCTAACGGATGTCTGTTGAAATTAACGCGCTTCTAGAACCTATCAATGAGGCATCACCGACCGGTGAAGATGCCCGTTACGAATTTAGCTTCGAAATGATGGAAGCGGAAGTTAAGAAGTTTGGTTCTTTGTTTGGTGAGACGGTTGACTGGTCAGTGGTTCAAAATCATGCCACTGAAGTGATTACTCAGCACAGTAAAGACTTCAAAGCCATGTGCTATCTGTCGCGCGCTCTGGTTGAAAGTGACGGCTTAAATGGTCTTGAACAGGGGCTGTCACTGCTGGCTGAGTCTTTAGCGCGCTATGGTGCGGATTTGTACCCACGTCGTAAACGTGGGCGAGACGGCGCTGTAGAGTGGCTTAACCATCAGCTTAAGCTTGCTTTGCCTAAACTGCCCAATGAACAACTGACGTGGGAAGGGCTGTCGCGGTGTAATGATCGTGTCGAAGAGATTCAGCGCCACTTTGATGAAGTCTTCCAAGACTCGGAAGCGGACTTCTTTGAACTACGCACTGAGATCAACCGCTTGATGCAATCCGCAAATGCCGACGTGCCACACTCGGCATCTACTGAGCCGGAATTGGCGCAAGAGCCAGTGGCTACCGAGCCACCTTCTGCTGAGAGTCAACCAGAGCCCAAAGCCGCTCAGGTGACACCGGTTCAACCCAAACCTTCGGTCGCTGCACCGACTAGGCGCCCCGCAAAAAGAAGTGGACATTGACACCGATTTTTCATCGCCGACGGCGTCGAAGCGTACATTGAAAAAAGTGGCCGAAACCCTATTAAGTGCAGAGCCTGAGTTGGCTTTGTCTTATCGTATCCATAGGCATTTGACCTGGTCAGATATAGAAGAGTTACCAGACCATCAGAATAACGAAACGCCGCTGATCCTTGCTGTCTCTCAAGACAAACAGTCTGAGTATAGAGATAAAGCCAAGCAAGAAAGTGATATTGATACGATTAAACGTCTTGAACGTACTTTGACCGATGCGCCTTTTTGGCTCACTGGGCATTTCTACGTTTATCAGATGTTAAAAAACCTGAACCTTGAAGAAGCGGCTCAAGCGGTTTCAGAAGAGGTAAAAGCCTTCGCCCAGTCTTTGCCGGGTATTGAAGTGCTGTCATTTAAGAATTCGATTCCATTTGCCAACGAAGCAACGATTGAATGGCTGAATAAAGCGCGTTCATCGGCGACGGGAACCGGGCAGCTACTGCCTAGCGTCGTGGTGCAAGAAGGCGATTTGGTATCAATGGACGATGTAACTCTCGAAAACTTGGGAGAACGCGTAGCAGAAGTCGCGCAAAACCTTGAGCTAGATAGCTCAGGGCGAGGGCAATTTATGCTGCATTTACAAATCGTAAAAGCTTACCAAGCTGTTGGTCTTTATGCGCTCTGTTTGCCTTATCTTGAAAAGTTATGGGTTATCAGGGACGAAATGAGTCTTAGCGGCTGGGAACCACATCTCTCTTTGCAATTAGACGAATTGACTCAAAAAATTCTGAAGCAGCTGTATCCAAACAAGGAATTGCTGCCTGCAAAGTTTGAGGCGTGGGAGTCAATCTATAACTAAACAACACAATTAGATAAGGAACTAATTATGTCACGCGATGGCTCGGTAGCTCCTAAAGAGCGAATTAATATCCGTTACGTTCCAGCGACTGGTGATGCGCAAGAAGACGTTGAACTGCCGTTGAATATGATGGTGGTCGGTGACTTCACAGCACGTGCTGATGAGACACCAATTGAAGAACGTACGCCAATTAATATTGATAAAGACAACTTTAACGAAGTGTTGGAAGGCTATGCTCCAAACCTCAAAGTTAATGTTGAAAACCGTCTTTCTGATGAAGAGGGTGCACAGCTTGGTGTTGATCTAACGTTCAAGAACATGAAGGACTTTACTCCTGAGGCGATTGCTAAAAGTGTTCCAGAACTCAACAGTCTGCTAGAGCTTCGTGAAGCACTGGTTGCGCTAAAAGGTCCATTAGGCAACGTCCCTGCATTCCGTAAGAAGATCGCTGCTGTTCTTCAGGATGAAGAAGCTCGTAAGAAATTACTAGAAGAACTCAGCATTGGTGAAAACCAAGATGCTGAAAAGGCTGAATAAGAGGATATTATGACAACAGAAGCACAAGCTCCAGAACAAAGTGAGACTCAGGTCGAATCTGGTTCTCTTCTGGATAGCATTCTTACCGAAACACGCCTGAAGCCTCAGGACGAAGGCTTTGAAGTTGCAAAGCGTGGTGTTGAAGCGTTCATTGGTGAACTCTTAAGTAACAAATCTGCCGAAAAAGTTGATCAGTCTCTGGTTGATTTGATGATTGGTGAGATTGACCAAAAGCTATCAAAGCAGGTTGATGCGATTCTTCACAACGAAGAAGTACAAGCGATCGAATCTACGTGGCGTGGTCTTAAGTACTTGGTTGATCACACGGATTTCCGCGAAAACATCCTTATCGAACTGATTTCAGCTAAGAAAGACGAAATGCTGGATGATTTCGAAGACGCTCCAGAGGTTGTAAAATCAGGCCTTTACAAGCAGATCTACACACGTGAGTACGGTCAGTTTGGTGGTAAGCCAGTTGGTGCAGTAATCTGTGATTACCAACTAACGTCTTCTAGCCCTGATATCAAGTTGATGGAATACATGGCGAACGTTGGTGCAATGTCGCATGCGCCGTTCATCACGTCTGCATCTTCTCAGTTCTTTGGTTTAGACAGCTACGAAGAGCTGCCAAATATGAAAGACCTGAAATCGGTATTCGAAGGTCCTCAGTACACGAAATGGCGTGGTCTGCGTGAACATGAAGATTCACGTTACCTAGGTCTGTGTACGTCGCGTTTCATGCTACGTAACCCTTATTCAGTTGAAGACAACCCAATCAAAGCATTTGACTATGATGAGTTGGTAACAGACAACCACAACCACTTCTTGTGGGGTAACTCAGCGTACGCGATGGCATCTAAGATCAGTGAGTCTTTCGCGAAGTACCGCTGGTGTCCGAACATCATCGGCCCTCAAAGTGGTGGTGCTGTATTTGACTTGCCAGTTTACAACTACGAGTCAATGGGACAAATCGAAACTAAGATCCCGACAGAGATCCTTGTTTCTGACCGCCGTGAGTTTGAACTTGCAGAGGAAGGCTTTATTGCGCTGACTATGCGTAAAGGTTCTGACAATGCAGCGTTCTTCTCTGCTAACTCAATCCAAAAGCCTAAGGTTTACGCGAATACGCCGGAAGGTAAAAACGCAGAAATGAACTACAAGCTGGGTACTCAGCTGCCATACATGTTCATTATCAACCGTCTTGCTCACTACATCAAAGTTCTACAGCGTGAGCAAATTGGTTCTTGGAAAGAGCGTTCTGACCTAGAAATCGAACTCAATAAGTGGATTCGTCAGTATGTTTCAGATCAGGAAAACCCGCCAGCAGAAGTACGTGGTCGTCGTCCACTTCGCGCTGCGAAGGTTGAAGTATCTGATGTTGAAGGCGATCCGGGCTGGTACAAGGTATCAATGTCTGTTCGTCCACACTTCAAGTACATGGGTGCGAGCTTCGATCTGTCTCTAGTTGGTAAACTGGACCAGTAATCAGAGCATATGTTTAAGTTTCGAGCGGTCAGTTTTGCTGACCGCTCTTTTTAGAGTTCAGTATGGAAAAAGGTTATCGCTTACTCGAACGCATTGAATTGGGTGAACCCAAGAATTGCTACGAAAAAGTTGTTTCTCACAAACATCTTATTGAATCTATTCACATTCATCTCGCTGACTTGCTAAACACGCATGCCGGGAATGCAATGATAGACAATGATTACGGTCTTCCTGACTTTAATGATGTCCTAGCCAGTCAATCAAACTTGGTGCGTCATATTCAGCAGAATATTCGCGAGACCATTACTAAGTTTGAACCTCGCTTGGGTGATATCGAAGTCACGTATCGACAGGACTTCCATAATCCCTTGCAGCTAAGCTTTGGCATCACCGGTGAGGTTTCTCACAACGGTGGGCAGGTACCAATGTCTATCAATGTGTTCATGGGCGTTGATGGCCAGTTCAACGTGTAAATTCAGGAGAAATCTTCGTGAGCAACAGTAAATATTTCCAAGACGAACTTTCGTATCTGCGAGAAGCCGGGAGTGAATTTGCAAAGTATCATCCAAAGCTGACCAATTTTCTCGGTGAAGGTGTCTATGACCCAGATGTTGAGCGTCTGCTTGAAGGTTTTGCTTTCCTTACCGGACGTATTCGTGAAAAAATAGACGATGAATTGCCAGAGTTGACACAGTCATTGATGACGTTGCTTTGGCCTCATTACATGCGTTCTGTGCCTTCCATGTGTATTTCTGAATTCAAGCCACATCTCGGAAGTATGACCGAGAAAATCGTCGTCAAACGCGGCGTCGAGATGGCCAGTAAACCGGTTGAAGAGACAGAGTGCTTATTTCGTACCTGTTACGATATCTCGCTGTATCCTATCACCCTGACGAACATCGAGCAGTCAAATAGCCGAACGAGCTCAAACGTCGATGTGACGATTGCGACTGAATATGGTCAGGAGTTGTCCAGACTAAAAATGGATTCATTGCGCTTCCATTTACATGGCGAAGTCCATATCACACGAACTTTATACTTGTGGTTGTTCCGTTACCTTGATTATATTGAGGTCGATGTAGGCGGTGGGGTTAAGAGAAAACTCCCTGCGAGCAGTATTAAACCTGTCGGTTTTGGCGATGACGAAGCCCTTCTACCTTATGGTGCCAACTCTTTTGCCGGTTATCGTCTGCTGCAGGAATATTTTTCTCTGCCTGAGAAGTTCATGTTTTTCGACGTGACAGATTTGGATTGGTTAAGTGGTGTGCCTGGCCGTTCCAGCCTCACCATGTCGTTTGTTTTCAAAAGAGCGCTACCTTCTGAGGTTGTGATAAAGAACAAGCACTTACGCTTACATTGTACGCCTGCTGTTAACCTTTTCGACATAGATGCTGACCCGATCCGTCTCGAACATCGCCGCAGTGAATATAAGGTTCGACCACAAAGTGCTAATCAGGATCACTACGAAGTCTACTCGATTGAGAATGTAGAGACTTGGAGCAAGAGTGAGCGAAGCCGTAAGAAGCTCATCGAATTTGAATCGTTCGAGCATCAGGTGAATCAGCGCGATAAGCGCGAGTTTTATAAAACTAAGGTTTCAGAACGAACCAGTGGTCGAGGTTTGGAGCGTTATATCTCTTTCCATACCCACAACAGTGATATCGCCGATCTGGGCTCCGAAACGGTGTTGATGAAGTTAACTTGTAGTAACGGTGACCTTGCTGAGCGTTTGTCTGTTGGGCATGTGGAAGACATGTCACCTAACTCGACTACATTCGCGAGTTTTTCCAATATTACCAAACCGACTCAATCGGTGAGCCCACAGGTTAATGGTGAACTGCAATGGCAGTTGATCGCTAATATGTCGCTTAACTATCTATCACTCGCCAACATTGATGTACTTAAAGTACTGTTGTCTACCTATGATTTCCACTCTAGGGTGGATCGTCAAGCTCACCGAGCGTCGATACAACGTCTTGATGGCATCAAAAAATCAGAAATGAAACCGGCAGATCGGGTGTTCCGAGGTACTGCTATTCGAGGAACACAGTTCACGTTAACGGTTGACTCTACATATTTTGTTAACGAAGGTGATATGTTCCTGTTAGTTAATGTATTGAACGAGTTTATCCGTTTGTACTCAAGTTTAAACTCGTTCACTGAGCTAGAAGTTTTCGATGAGAAAACGGGTGAAAACTACCATTGGCCTAGTCTGGCTGGGCAACAGACGGTTCTATGATTACTCAAATTGAACATAAAACTCATGAGTTCGGCTTTTTTCAAGCAGTATCACTGCTGGAAAAATACTATCAAGCTCAAACTGAATTCGCTTATAACGGGATAGGGCAGAATAAGTATGTCTCGCAAGAACATATTCGTTTCAGTGTTTCGCCGAGCTTGGCCTTTCCGAGAAGTGATATCGACTATGTGTCGCATTATGAAGTAGACGGTAACCCTTATTCACGAGTAGAGGTGACTTTTCTTGGTCTTCATGGTTCAAGCTCTCCTTTACCTTCTTCTTATACCGAGAAACTGGCTGGGCGTGATGATGAAGAAAACCCAGTAAAACAGTTTTTTGACTTTTTCCACAATCGCCATATTTCGTTGGTTTATCGGGTTTGGAAGAAGTACCGCTACCACATTCAATATCAGAGTGAAGCCAAAGATCCGTTTTCTGGACGGATGCTACACCTACTTGGCTTGTCATCAGTGATGCAAGAAGCCGAAGTCAGTGAACTGGACAGAGCAAAGCTTCTTTCATACGTAAGCCAATTATCCACTCGGACACGTTCTCCGAAATTGATATCAGGCATTGTGGCACACTACTTCACTTTGGACGATGTGAGTGTGGATGAGTGGATCTACCGCCGGGTGTCTATCCACAAGTCGCAACGAAACAAGCTGAATCACGTCAATTGCGTGCTTGGACAGGATCTGCACTTGGGAAAAACGGTGCCGGATTTGGTGGGTAAGTTCCATCTACGGATAGAAGATATAGACTTTTCAACTTACCAAACGTTTCTGCCGGGTAGAGAGAACTACAAGACCTTAATAGGCTTAATGCAATTCATCTTACGCGATCCGCTGGCATGGGATCTGATTATGAAAGTTCGGCTTGATACCATCCCTAAAAATGAATTGGGACAGGGTGAGGGCAATTTATTGGGGCAGACGATATGGTTGGGTGACCCAGGTACAAAAGATGCTTCAATCAAACAAATCGGCCAGCTTTAACCGTAATAAAAAACCCGCATTCGCGGGTTTTTTTTATATGTCTTACACAAACCTTGACAAAGGTTAGCGTCGGATAGGTTGATGTAAAACCACTGTGTTGTTGAGTGACTGAATGCCGCTAAACGACTCTATTTCATTACACAGGGTATGTATCGACTGAAGATCCGGCGCTTCAATGAGAGCAATAATATCGTAAGTACCACCAACAATACTGGTTAGTCTCACCTCAGGAAGCTCTTTGAGTGCTTCCGTGACATCATTTTTCTTGCCTTTTTCACACGAAATCAGCAAGTAACTGGCTGCGTTGCCGCTTTCTTCTTCCACTCTGATCTGCGCAGTATAGCCTTTAATAATACCGGTTTTTTCCAGTCGGCTGATACGTTCAGCGACGGCGGTACGCGACAAGCCAATGTTTCGCGATAAGTTAGCGATTGACTCTCGGCCATTAGACAAAAGAGTAGATAGAATTTTCCGATCTAGTTTGTCTAAACCCTGAAGGTTAGTAGTTGACATCATATATCCTGCCTTACGTTGTTTTTATATGTATATTTTATAGGTTGATGGTTTCGGGTAGAGAGAAGTTATATAGCTCCGCTAAGGTAAATGGGTTCCTTTGCGAGAGTGGCTTCACTCGTAGTTTCAAGTCACGACCTGAAACGGTAATATCACTAACAAAACTTCCATCATGTTGATTAGTTAGTGTGGATTGGCCTAATAGCCTGTAGATTGCCCACTGGCCATTTTTGCTTAGTACGTATTGTTTGCCCTCATCAGTTACGTCTTGGATAGTAATACTCACGTTGAAGTCGCCGCTCTTAGGTGGCCATTCCAGTTCCCTAATGCGACTTGGACCGTGGTAGTAGCTCATTTGAGAATCTGCGACTTTAACGGTTGCACGAATAGCGCTAGAGTCTAAGTCGAGAATCTTGGTACTAAATGGTATCGAGACACGGTTGGTACTCTTGTTGATTAAAGTGTCGCGTATCACATTGTAGTTTTTAAGTTGAACCAGAAGTTCTGGTGTTAATGGCATGGTTTCACCATCGACACGCTTTGGTGTCCAAAGGTTAGTATCGTAAAACGATGCTAGATTGTTTTGGACGAAGGTATCAATTATGCCACCTGTAGCGAATAACAGCTCAAAATCTTCTAGTGCAATCTCTTCTTCAGCATTTAAATCGAATGGATACTTATTCAGAGCCAAATCACGATATTTTGTATAGACATCACTATACCATTGACTTTGAACGCCTTTAGCTGACTCTGTGATCATCACAGACCAGCTTTGCTGAACCATTCCTAATAACCAGCTACGCACAGGCTCTGGTGATTTTTGTGCGATCTGTTTCAAACGAATAATTGGATCGGCTTCTGAGCTTTGCATGCGTGATCGCGCTGCCAAGAGCGATGCCATTTGTGGATCCGGTGAGTCAGCGATATCTTTCATGTAGGTTCGCAAACGGCTCAACGCAGTCACAATTTCATCCCACGGAGTAGGGGAGTTAGGCGTTTCATTGATCTGTAACTGGTTCAGTTGAAAGAACGCTTGTTCGACACGCTGCATTAACAGGTAGTCAGGTTGAACAAGCTCTTCTGCTGAATCTGTGAGTTTGTCGATCGCTTCTGTGGCGACTTTTGGCAATTTGTTTGCGAGCAGCTCTTTTTCGCCTACTGGAGAAAAGTGAGTATTGGAGTAGACTTGCTTCAATACCGTGGTCAATGGTGAGGATGGACCAGAAACCAGATCGATAGCGTTGGTCAAATCGCCAATCGAGTCGTATTTTTTCACCTTAAGTTCACTCAGCGCATTGCGCCAGTAACTAATGTAGTCGTCCGTGTATTTTTTACGGATTTGATCTTTAAATGCTTCATGCTCTTCTTTGCTTGGCGTGACATTCTTAGATAGACCCAATACCCAGTTGTTGGTGATGACATCTTTTGACATCAGATCAACACGAGGACGATAGAAAGTGCTGAAACCTGTCGCGGTATACACTTTGCTAATATCAAGGAGCTCCTGGTCGATTTGATCATTAAAGATGTTATTGAAGTCGAAACCAACAGCGCGTTCAATGTTCAACGTGCCCAAGTCTATAGTGTTTGCTTGGTTGATTAACTGCGCATAAACCAAATCAACGTTTGATTGTGACAATAGGCTGCGACGAGTGGCCCGTACAATGTCCATGTTGATATTGACTGGCTCGAAGTCTGTTCTGAAGTAAGCATTAAGAAACTTCATCGCGTCATTCACTTGTTCTGAGTTGCCAATCACCTTTGAAAGAGTTAATTGAGTCTGCGCCGTCATAAAGGGCAAATCACGCTTGCTCGGTTCTTTCAACATTAAGTATCCTTTTAGGACAGGAAGCGCTTGAATCGGCTTGTCTTGGTACTTAGTTAACTGAACACGATACGATTGTTCGATCACTGGTATCAATTCTTGCTGAATTGAGTTGAGCAGTGTTTGATATGCCATCTTGGTTGTTGGCTCTAGGCGGCTGACATTAAGGGATACTAGTTCTTGGTCTAGGGCCTCACTACCTTCAACCCATGCGCCATACACTGGCTGAATCTGAGCAATGGCACGAGCGAGTTTATCATCAAGTAAGCGACCTGAGTTTGCTGCTCGATCGTCAGTCTCAATGTTCAATAGCTGGTAGATAACTCTTAGATTGCTGTCTAGTGTCGTACCAAGCATGTATGCTCCGCCCGCCAAGAATACGATAGAAGCCACCATAGCCAATCGGCTCTGGCGCAGTATTCTCTTCAGGTAGGTTTTGTTCTCACCAGCAAAATCGGCTTCTGGTAAAATTTGAGACTCGACAAGAAAACGCGTGAAATACGGTGTTTCAGATAATTGAGTGTGCTCAGACGCGATAATAGGCAAGTTAAAGTAAGTACTGCAGCTTTTGGCAAGTAAGTTGTACTTTCTTCCCCCTTGCAGGCAAGAAGAAAAGAACATCTCTCGTAGATCAAGAAAGTATGCCCCGCGGTTGACTTCACTTAATCTCTGAACGACATACTCGATCTCTTTCTGACAGATTTCCAACTGTTTTGGGAATGACAGAATGGCTTGTTTTTCTTTGGTGTCATTAGACTGAGACGTTGAGTCTAGTGCGTTTTGCTCAATGACTTTGACTAAGTTGTTGAAGCTATCACGGTAGTAGTCAACTAAGATACCTTTCGAATCCTTAAGTGGGATGGATAGATATTCGACATTGTGTTTTAGAGGGCTAAGCTGCACATACTCTTTGAAACCTTGAAGCTTATCCAGCTTCGACATCACCATGTACACAGGCAGTGCCGTATTGGTGCGCTCGCAGATAGAGGTAATGCGTTCAATCAAAGCGGTAAGAGCGTAATCGACCTGTTCTTCTTCCGAAATAATCAAAAACTCTATGTCTGTAAAGAACAGACAGCCAGCAAAGGGTTTACGTGGGCGATTTCGAATGACCTCTGACACCATCGCATCCCAGAGCAGAGAGTCTGCGGCGGAGACTTCCTGGAACACTAAACGCTGGTCAGGTTTTAAATAGATGGCTTCGTCAGATTCATACCATTCGAAAAAGTCGTTTTTTGTCGTACGAGCAGTATCAATCGATTTGATTGCATTTGAACTGAATAGGAACTGCTTCTTACCCGCTGATTTGTTACCAATCATCAGATAAATTGGTTTTTTCTTGGAGCTGATTAGCAATGGTCTCAAGACTAAACTTAAAGCTTCTTCTTCTGTTTCTAGTTGCTGTTCTCTACTTTGTTTTCTCTTCTTAACGAAAAGTACGATTTGATAAGCACAAAATGCCAATGCAACGATGCCGATACCGAAATATAAGATAGGCTCAGAAATGGTATCTGGGTATAACAAGTGTAACGCTGTTAAAACACCGACTAAAACGATAGCAAGTAGCGAAGATATGAATATCGGATGACGTATTATATTTTTTAACATGGTTATTCTGCCACTACTTGGTTTAATGCTTGACTCTCATGCGACGCTTTTAATTGAGCGATCTTATGCAAGTAAACGTTGATTAAAACTAATGAACGGTCGAGTTCATCGGTGTTGTTTGACTTTTCTGCATATTCTATTCGCCCCAACAATGGGAATAGAGAATTACTGTATTGATAGGCGAGCTTAGTATTCTTGTCATCAGAATTTAGCTTGAGATTAGCAATAGCGGTTCTCGCACGTGAAAATCGAGTGCTGATGTCGAGAAAGTCTTTTTCTAACTGGTTTTTCACTCGCTGAAGCTCTGCTGATAAAACCTGAACCGATGATGAATCAGCATAAAGCTCAGATAGATTGTTAGTAATGCTAATTAAGCTTGATATCTGGCCAATTTTTTTCAGGTGACTTATCTAGGTCATAAACCATTGCATCAACTGTGCTAATTAAGGGATCCTTAAGCTTATTTAGAGTATCTTTGTTCTCTAGACTTAAGCTCTCAGTGACTTGAAGGATGACTTGAATATTGTTTGATGCGATCTGTTGTTTGTAGCTGTTTAGCTTTTGGTCTTTGTGCAGATAGTAAGCACTTAAAGAAAATAGAAACAGCCCGACAACAATGGCCACTGTCCAAACGGCAGAGCGACTTTTTTCTACTTCTGTTTGAGCCTGGACAGGCTTTTCAGCGATTGGCGGTTTTACGTTAACAGTAATACCACCGGATACCGGTGCCTTGGCTGCATTTTGCTCTTTCGCTTGTTGTCGTGCCGTTTCTTTCTTATCTTCGAGTTCTTTAATTTCTTCGATGTATTGGCTAAAGAGTCTGCGAATTGTCCCTAACGACGGAGCTTTGTGACCATAATGCAATCTCAGCTCTTCTTCTATTCTTAGGCAGACTCTATGCCCAGCTTCGAGCATAGCGCGATCTTCAATACCAACTTTGAATTGTTTAGCTCGTCTCTCGGCGTGTTCCACTAGCCATTCAAATGCGCCCATTCTCGCACTGGTTTTAGACACTTCTGGGTATGACGATGACCAATAGATAACGCACAGATCTAGGATTGAATTTAATCCATCAATAAAGCCGTTTAAGCCATCATTGTGCGCAGAGGCGACGGCATAGTAACACCCGCAGCGTAAATCTTTGCTTTTGTTCTTGAGAATATCTTTGGAAAGCTGCTGGACCTTTTTCCATGAGACGCGACCAGTAACTTTGTTAATATTATTAATCTGACGCTTTATTTCCTCAAACTCTTCGAGATTGTTTGGGTTTACTCCACAAGGAGTGAGCTCGTCCACTGGCCGCCGAGCAAAGTCTGAAAAGTACATTAAATCCTACCCAAATGACATTAGTTATAAAAATGTATCCGCACTTCTGATCGTTTCTTATTTAATAATGATTAATTATCAAGGGGTGGATTTTACGTGGGAGAAAAGTAATTTGTAGATAAGATATTGATTAAAACTAGTTAAAGTTTATTAAATGTGACGACTATCCGTTACTACTAAAGTTTAATTGATAAAACTATAAATTAAAAAGAATGATAAATTTACAGTATGATTACTTAATCATCATTTTATAAGATTATTTGATTACAATTTTATCTATATCTAAAGCCCTCCATCTCGTTAGGTTTATTTGTCCCTTAGGTTAATCTTTGAGCAACCGTTAAAATGTCCGTTTTGATAGGAGAAAAGACGTTATTGCTAGTCGAATGCTCTTAATTGCACTGGCATTTTTTTTCGCTATTGAATTTGTTACTTAGCCTGTTATTTTGTTGAATCTTAAATTTATCTTTTGGCTGTAGACCTTTTGAGGAATAAAAGGATGAACAAGTTAAGTCAATTGGGCTTATTAGCTTTGGCATGTACAGTGTCAGTCGCGGCTAACGCGAAAGGGGAGCGCTACGGTGGTTCCATCAACATGCTGAGTATTGACAGCATGGATTACAAACAAGGAGATAGCGGAACGGCGAACGCGATGAGGTACGGGTTTGTCCATACTCGACCAATCGATGAAGACAATAACCGTTGGAGATGGTGGCTGGGCTTTAACTACCTCAACGAATCAATTGATGCGCCAGCTAACGGTATTTATCAAGAGACCACAAACTACGAGTTACGCGTTGTCCCTCAATACGCTTTGGGCACTTGGTCAGTATTTACGCCATATATCGGTGCGGGTCTATCAGCAGGCTATAGCCAGTATTCTAATCGTTGGGTAGTGGATAGCGATGGCTACAAGTATGGTTCTCAACTCGACGATATTGATCAATTTGAAGTAGGGGCGGTAGCAACCATTGGTACGGTTATCAAACTAGGTAGTAACCCAGATGCGCATCTCCAGATTGTCCCACAGGCCTCGTACATTCTGCCTGTTTATAATGATGGTCTAGGTGGTGTCGAGTTCTCAGTATCACTGCTATTTTAGAGGATAAGAGCTTTGTTAGAGCGCTTGGTTATAGTCATATCAAAGCATCCTGAAGAGTACACAGGAGCAAAGTTTGTAGAGTTGCCGGAAAGCGGTGGCTCTATTGGCCGAAACCCAGGATGTTCCGTCCCTTTGGTAGACCACAATCGTTATATCTCAAGTACACATTGTTTGGTGAGTATCTATGGTGACGCTTACTACATCAGTGATGTGAGTACCAATGGACTCATTGTCAATGGGAATAAGTTGCTGAAAAATCAACCTATTCCAATTCACGAAGGGGATAGCATTGTTCTGGGGCAATATGAATTGTCAGTGAGTGTGGAGCGTACTACAAACACAGCTGATATTGCCTTTGATATCACGCCTGACCGAGATACTACCGATCCTCTGGCAAACTTGGATGAAGTGCCTGCTGAACTTGAACAGCAAGGTCCATTAGAAGAGATTTTTCTTGAGACTAAGTCTGATGAGTCCGACGCTTCTGATCCAATGACACATTTAGATTTCTCATTGGATAAAAGTGAAGACCATCTGATCCGCTCAGAAAACGACGAAATTGACCAGTTTGTGGTGACCAATGAATCCACTCGTCAAATAGCCGATGACAGCCTGAGTGTTTATTCTGAGTTTGATGCGCCAAGTATGATTCCTGAAGACTGGCTGGGCAGTGCGGATGTGGAACCTAAGCGAGTAGAAAAGGTACCCTCATCTTTGGCTGGTCAAGCGCAACCCAAAACAACAGTTGCCTCAGTATCGACTCCGAAGCAGACCATGACTTCGGTGCCAAGTGAAATAAAGGTACAGAGTGAGCAATGGGAAGAAGTCGCTCCGACGCCGGATGCCCAATCTTCAGACGTTTCTGAAAAGCCGTTTAGTGTCGCGACTCCTGAACGTTCTGAAAGCGACTTATTGTCGTCATTTAAGAGGGGGCTGGGTGTGACTGATGATGCACTGTTAGAAGCGGATCCTCACTTGTTCGAACAGATGGGAGTCTGCCTTCGTTTGTGTATGACAAGATTACAACATGAACTTGTCGAAATAGAGGAATTAAAACAGTCTCCTACGCCCGCTGAAACAGATTTGATTGGCCTGATGCTCGACCTTAACAAGCAAAGTATGCTATCGCCGAATGAGTTGGTAGAGCAAATGCTTGATGAGATTAGTGAGCATAAGTCGTTGTACGAGCAGGCACTGAATAACTATGTGCAGCAGAGTATTAGCCAATATGATCCAATAAACTTTGAGCAGAAAAGCGAAAATAAAGGCTTTTTGGCCAAACAAAAGTTGTGGGATGCTTACAAACTGCATTATTTGGAGAGTTTGAAAGGTGTGCACGGTGTAGGCACTAAGAAACTCGTTCAAGAAAACTATAATCGACTGCTAAAAGAAAAATATGCGTAAACTTATCGTCCTTTTCTTATTCTTCTCCTTAACTGGTTGCTCGATGTGGGACCAGTTCAAGGAGTCGAGCGGCATTACGCCGGAAACGTCATCTATTGAGCTTGTTATTGAAGCTTCTCCTCAGTTGAATATACGTGAAGGAGGGCAGCCTTCTCCGGTTATACTTCGAATTCATGAATTGACTTCTCCGGTTTTGTTCCGAAATCTTGACTTTTTGCCTTGTTTGAAAATGACAAATCGTCATTGGGTGATGAATACATTAAACGGTATGAATATCAGTTGAAACCAGGCGAAAAAATCCATGAGATGCTCATTCTTGATCCCGGAACCAGAGCCTTGGGCTTTTCAGCGGCTTTTCGCGACATTAACGGTTCGTCATGGAGAAAAGTCGAAATAATTGAGGAGAAGTCGGAGTACTTCTTAAAACTGAAGCTAGAGGGAAGCGAGTTGTCGTTCAACTCTACCCGTGGAATCGAACAAACTTACTTTTAAGGGACAACGAGATGTCATTATATAATCCTGTAGTGTGGCAAGATGGCATGTTCATGAAACCACAGCATTTTCAGCAATTTGACCGCGCTCAGACAAAACTGAGCACAATGCTGTTTGCCAGTAGTACGCCATTGCACTGGGGTGTGAATCAAATTGAGATTAACACTGAATTATTGACTCAAGGAAAGATCGCAGTCACGCGGGCTATTGGTGTGCTCCAAGATAAGACGCCTTTCGATCTGCCTTTGTTGGCCGAGGTGCCAGATGTCAAAGAAGTCGACCCTTCGATTACAGATAAAGTGATTTATCTTTGTTGCCCACTCCCTTCCGAAAGGGAAGAGCTGTTCGGTTCTGACAAAGACGGCGCACGCTATCTTGTTCATCACCAAGATGCTGTCGATGCCGTTTATGCAAGTGAAGACACCGCGAATATTGCTGTTGGGCAGCTTAAATTCCGTCTGATGACCGAAGATGAAGACCGGAGCGCGTACACTGCGATTCCCATTCTAAAAATCGCAGAAGTTAAACCGGATGGCACCGTGGTGCTCGATGAACGCTATATTCCTACTTGTATTGATATCAACGCTTCTCAAGTGTTGAGCAAGTTCACCAAGGAATTTGCTTCCATGCTAAAACATCGCGCGGAGTCAATTGTAGAGCGTCTGGGTACTGTCGATCAGCAAGGTGTTTCGACGGTATCTGATTTTATGTTACTCCAAGCGTTGAATCGCTATGAACCGCTATTCTGGCATTTTTCGAGTGTCGAAGGGGTTCACCCTGAATCTCTGTATCGCATTTTGCTGCAGGCTGAAGGTGAGCTTTCGACTCTTTGTTCGACATCGCGCAGACCGCCTCAGTTTATCGAGTACAATCATGGCGATTTGACCAGTTGTCTGTCTCATACACTGGAGAATGCGAAGCGTACGTTGAGTGTCATGTCTGAACAACGTGCTATACCGCTGACACTTAAAGAACAGAACTTCGGTATTCGTACTGCTGTTATTCCAGATAAGAAGGTGGTCGAGACAGCGACCTTTATTCTTGCGGTTAAAGCGGATGTTACGCTTGATGTCCTTCATACTCAGTTTGTTACCCAGACTAAGATTGGCTCAATCGATAATATTCGCGACCTTATTAACTTGCAGCTTCCGGGGATCGGTATTAAACCAATGCCGGTTGTTCCGCGTGCACTTCCTTATCATGCTGGTTACACATACTTTGAACTCGACAGAGCGAGTGAAGAATGGGCTGGTTTAGAAAGTGCATCAGCAATTGCTGTGCATGTGTCAGGTGAATTCGCGAATTTATCCCTACAGTTATGGGCAGTTAGAGCATGAGTTACATAGATAACGATGTAACCGTTGTATTGTTCCAGCCAGAGCCGGGTAAGCCTATGGAGGTGATGCCCGCGCCTGACTTATCGAGAAATATCGCGGTTAAAGACCCGAATATTGAGAAGATGGGTGTCAACCCGTTGGTAGACCAATTTTCTTGGCTTATTGCTAGTCTTTCGTGTATGTCTTCTATCCCGTGGCTAGAAGATCCGATGCCTTTTCGTGAGCAAATCGCGCGCGAAATACGCAAAAGGTGAGCGCAAGCTAAACGAAATGGAAGTGGATCGCGCCTCTATATTGGTGATCCGTTATTGTCTTTGTGCCGCAATTGACGAGGCGGTATGTCGTCAAGAGTGGGGAACAAACAGTAACTGGAGCCAAAATAGCTTGTTGGCCGAATTTCACAACGAAACATCTGGTGGTGATAAGTTCTTTACCATTCTCGAACGTCTGAAAGCGGATCCACGTCGTTATCGCTATGTTATAGAGTTACTCTACCTTCTTATTCAGTTAGGTTTTCAGGGTAAGTATGGTCGAGAGGAGCGCGGACAAGAGAAGCTTGCTGACATCGCCAATACGATTTATCGTCTGATTAAAGATGAAAGATTGGCGGAAAATGAAAAAGTTTCTCTCGTCAACCTCAAAGCGAAATACCTTAAGCAACCTTTGAAGCGAGTGATCCCTCCAAGAGTGACTCTGGGCGTCTCAGCTATCCTATTTTCTATTATGTACGCGGCCACGTATTTGATCATTGATACCAATTTTCAAAACTTAATCGCTAATTTTCAGTGATCGCCTTGTTAATATAAGCAATGAGTCTTTTGCTAAGCCCAAGTGTTGCTGCACTTGGGCTTATTATGTTTGAACACAAACCATCCAATTGTTTAAATCATTGACATATATAAAGGATTTGGTTGTCTATAATTGGCATTGTCAATGTTTAACGTCATTAAGCAGGCGTTTCCGACACTTCGCAAGGTACGTCAAAGACCAAGTCTGCGACTTTGGTTGGGGAAAGAATGTGTTCCTGTGGGATGTGAAAACGGCAGGCCATCATTTGGTTAAACATGCCCCAGTGATTGAGCAAACACTGCTGATAATCTTGCGTTTCGTCAACCCAGGTTTCACGCATAAATGGCCCCAGGCTTGCGGCACCATGGGCGAACATGATCATCTGCCATTTGATTTCCCAGATCTTAACCGGAGTTTGAGGAAAGGCTTGGTTATAGTCATCAGCGATACGGTTGACCATATCTTCTAATTCACCTGAGTTATCGATGAAATAGTCGAACAGCGTGTCTTCTTGACGCACCGCGTCGGCGATCAGCTGGATAGGTTGCTTAAAGGTCAACAGATGCGCGAGTAGGCGGACAGAGAATAAATATAGCTTAACGTTAGCGGTGATGTCTTGTGGCATGTGTTCGACGATAGTACGCATATAGGTTTCCATATAGCGATGGAGACTATCACTGATTTCATACCAGATTTTTTCTTTACTACCAAAGTGGTGCCTGATCAAACTGTGCGAAACCCCGGCTTTTTCGCTGATGTTTCGCAGTGACACACGTTCATAGCCGAGCTCACAAAAGAGTGCTGTTGCCACTTTCATGATTGCACATTTTGTCTTTTCTGCATCTTGGGCGCTTCGGCGGCCTTGCTTTCTTTCAGTCATTTTCTCATTCAATTACTTGTGACGCGGTATTTCTAACAGAAATCGCAGCGCTTTTCATCTCATACATCACTTATAAAACAAGCTTACTAAAAAATTATACTGTACGTGTGGAAAATAAACATTGATCTCGCTTATATTACCAATATACTGCACGACTGTGTAATAAAATTAAAATGAGATCACCATATGATCAAATCTGCATTCAGAATGAGGCCATCAGCGAAGCTTTTGATCGCAAGTGCGATCGGGTTGACGCTGGTTGGCTGTAATAAAGCCATATCAGAAGTAACAACACCCGTTGTGACACCAGTAAAGTTGATGGAAGTGCCGGATGTAACCCAAAGCCAGGTCGATTCCTTTATTGCTAAAATCGATGCCACTGACCGAGCGACCCTCTCTTTTCAAGTCGCTGGAGAAATCGAGAGTCTTAAGGTAAAGATGGGAAGTATGGTCGAGAAAGGGGATGTGCTTGCTATTTTGGACCCTAACGATTATCAGCTTGCGTTGGATGCTCGTCAGGCCGAGTACAGCTTAGCTAAGACAGCATTTAATCGAGCAGATCAATTGTACTCAAAAAAGCTGATCAGTACGGATGATTTTGACCAGACAGAAACTCAGTATAAAGCGGCTAAAGCTGCCTATGAACAGGCTGTCACAGATTTAAACTATACCCGTATTACCGCTCCTTTTGATGGTGTTGTCTCCATTACCTTTGCCAAAGAACATCAAGTCATTGGTGCAAACCAACCGATCCTAAACCTTATCGATAACAGTGTCATGGACGTTGTTTTCACCGTACCTGTGACTTACACCGAGCAATATGGATTAGACAAGTTCAGCGCTTCGACACTCACCGTCTCTATGGACAGTCATCGCGATGTCGACATAGCTTCGCAGTTCAAAGAGATTTCAACGCAACCGGACGTTGATACCAACAGTTACAGCGCCAGCGTCACGATTCAACGACCACAAGAATTAAACCTATTACCTGGAATGACGGGCCAAGTTCGCTTGGTCAATGATGAGAAGAAAGCGACGATAAAAATTGCGCCTTCTGCGTGGATTTCAAAGCACGATACCACTGGACTTTTGTATCGATTTAATTCTGAAAATCAGACCATCCAACAAATTCAAGTAACGCTAGATGAACATGGTGACGTTATCTCCGGGTTGGAGAAAGGCGACCTTATTGTCGAAGCTGGCGTAGACAAATTGGCTTCTGGTCAACAGGTTAAAGCTTGGATCAAAGAGGGAGGGATCTGATATGAAAATGTTTAAAGCCTCAATCATTGCGCTCTCTGTTTTAGGTCTTGTGGCGTGTAAACCATCTGTGGAACACAGAGAAAAAAAATGAACTACGAGTGGATACATTTGAAGTTGGCTCGCCTCTCACCAGTCAACATAGAAGCTTCAATGGTCAGGTGATGCCCGCTGAGCTGACCCCTTTATCTTTCCGACTTGATGGCGAGATATCCTCGATTCTGGTTCAGGAAGGTGACAATGTCACAAAGGGACAGGTCGTTGCGATTCTTGATGATGCGAAAGCAAAACAAAACCTTACCGATGCTCAGGCCAAATACGAGCTGGCACTAAAGCAGTTTAAGCGTGGTCAGGAATTAAGACACAACAAAATGATCTCAAGTGCTGATCTTGATGAGTTAAGTGCCAATTTCAAACTAGCAAAAGCGAACTTAGGTACTGCCAAACTCAGAGTGGTTTATACGCGTCTAAAAGCCCCGTTTGATGGTGTAGTGTCTAGCGTAGACAAGCAAAAGTTTGAGAACACCAGCCCCGGTGAAATGGTTGTCTCCATCTACCAAGGCGAACAAGTTTACGTCAAACTCAACGTGTCGGATACCGTCCTAGCAATGCTCAAACCTGAATTGAGCTCAGACAGCTACCAACCGACGGCGACGTTTGCGGGTCATGATGGAACTTATACCGTGTCTTATCTGGAGCACACGAGTGAACTGCACCCAGATAGCCAAACGTATGAGTTCTGGCTGTCCATGCCTCAGATTGAGCAACGTATTCTGCCGGGTACGAGCGCGCAAGTCTCAGTCGATCTGGTTAAGGCTGGTCTCAATACCATTCAAGGATATCAACTGCCAATGACAGCGGTTGATACAGGCGTTAATCCACAGGACTTTTTTGCATGGAAGTTGGAAGACAATATTGCCCATCGCTATCCGATTGCGGTGAGCGAGATTAACGGCTCTGGCGCGCTGGTCACTGGAGGCATTAATGCTGGTGACATCATTATTAACTCTAACTTACGCAAGCTGCGTGAAGGCATGGAAATTAAAGGAGCGCAGCAGTGAGCATTGCGGAGTATTCAATAAAAAACAAAGTCATCAGTTGGCTATTTCTGGTCATTTTGGCGGTGGGTGGCTACACGTCATTTATGGATCTTGGTCGCTTGGAAGACCCAGCATTCACCATCAAAGATGCGATGATCATCTCGACGTATCCGGGGGCAACCTCACAGGAAGTGGAGGAAGAGTTAACCTACCCGCTTGAGAAAGAAATTCGAAAATTGCCTTATATCGACAAGATCACCTCCACGTCTTCCAATGGCATGTCACAGATTATGGTCAGCATGGAAATGGAATACGGCCCGGACGAATTGCCACAAATCTGGGATGAAATGCGCCGTAAAATCAATGATCTTCAACCATCGTTGCCAAGTGGGGTGAATTCTATCGAGATCATTGACGATTTTGGTGACGTATATGGCGTTATGTTGATGCTAACGGGAGATGGCTACGACTATATCGAGCTAAAACGTTATGCTGATTATTTGAGCCGTGAGCTGGAATTAGTTGATGGTGTTGGCAAGGTAACCATCTCAGGTGATCAGCAGGAACAATTGTTCGTCGAAGTGTCGCTGGAAAGACTCGCTGCTCTTAATTTGGATATGAACACCGTGGTTGGCCTACTGAGTCAGCAAAACAGTGTACAGTCCGCTGGTGATGTGATGGTGAATGGCCAGTCACTAACTATTCGACCAAACGGAACTATGAGCTCGGAACAGGAGTTGGAA
This sequence comes from Vibrio neptunius, assembly GCA_019339365.1. Taxonomy (NCBI): domain Bacteria; kingdom Pseudomonadati; phylum Pseudomonadota; class Gammaproteobacteria; order Vibrionales; family Vibrionaceae; genus Vibrio; species Vibrio neptunius. The sequence goes on from CP079860.1 coordinate 1,549,597, forward strand.
GACCTCATTATCCACGGCCGTGATACGGGTAACCTGATTCGTTTGAAAGACGTGGCTACAGTGTCACGAGGTATTCAAGACAAACCTTCTAACGTACTGACATACAACGGTAAACCAGCAATCAATCTAGCGATCTCTTTTGGATCTGGTGTCAATGTTGTCGAGGTAGGGAACGCGATTCAGGCCGAACTGGCGGAATTGGAGAGCATTAAGCCAGCAGGGGTAGAAATCAATTACTTCTACAATCAGTCCACAGAAGTTGACAATTCAGTCAATGATTTCATTATCAGCCTAGGTCAGGCCGTTGCGATCGTTATCATCGTTTTGCTTTTCGCCATGGGATTACGCAGTGGCCTGATCATTGGTGCTGTGCTTTTACTGACGGTATTCGGTACGTTCATTTTAATGAAACAGTATGATGTAGAATTACACCGTATTTCCCTAGGTGCGCTGATAATCGCCTTGGGTATGCTGGTGGATAATGCCATTGTTGTTGTGGAAGGCATATTGGTCGGGCTGAAGAAAGGCAAGACTAAGCTTCAAGCCTCTGTTGATATTGTTAAGCAGACTCAATGGCCGTTACTTGGTGCCACAGTCATCGCTATTACCGCATTTGCCCCCATTGGTCTTTCGCAAGATGCGACCGGTGAGTTTATGGGGTCTTTGTTCTGGGTGTTATGTTTCTCACTGTTCCTAAGCTGGATCACGGCTCTCACGCTGACCCCTTTTCTTGCGGACTTAATGCTTAAGGAAAATGAAACGAACGCTGACGGTGAAGACGTTGATCCTTACAAAGGTATCTTGTTTGCTGTGTTTGGCGCATGCTTAAAGTTGGCGCTTCGTTTCCGTTGGTTAACCGTTGCTAGCATGGTTGGACTGCTAGTCGTTGCCGTGATGGGCTTTGGCATGGTCAAGCAGTCATTCTTCCCACCTTCAAATACCCCCATGTTTTACGTAGATATGTGGATGCCAGAAGGCACGGACATTCGTAAAACAATCGAAGAAACGAAGAAGGTCGAACAGTACATTCGTGCTAAAGATAATGTTGAATTTGTAACCACTACAACAGGCCAAGGCTTGCAGCGATTCGCACTGACTTATCAGCCAGAGAAAAGTTATCAAGCCTATACTCAGCTGCAGATCAGGACAACAGATCGAGAAGTGATGTTCTCACTTCTGGAGGAGCTTGATAAAGAACTTTCAGTTCAGTTCAATCAGCCCACATTCCAGTTCAAGTTGATGGAGTTTGGTCCGTCACCAGCCTCTAAGATTGAAGCTCGAATCACAGGTCCTGACCCTAAGACTCTACGCTCGATTGCGACTAAGGTTGAAGACATTTTATTAGCCGATCCTGGCGCTCGAAATATTCGTCACGACTGGCGTGAACGTACCAAGGAGTTAGTACCTCAGTTTAATGAATCAAAAGCTCGTCGTTTAGGCATCTCAAAAGAGGATGTATCCAATACTTTGCAAATGGCATTTGGTGGAACGCCAATTGGTCTATTGCGTGATGGAACGCATATGCTGCCGATTATCGCTCGTTTGCCAGAAGAAGAACGCGTTGATTTCGAATCCTTGGCCAATGTGAAGATTTGGAGCCCATCGCTGCAGACATATATCCCAGTGGATCAAGTGATTGATGGTGTAAGCCTTCAATGGCAAGAACCACTGATTCAGCGTCGTGATCGTAAACGTACTCTAACTGTATTGGCTGACCATGATGTACTGGGTAATGAAACTGCAGCAAGTTTATTTGCTCGTATTCAGCCTAAAGTACAGGCAATGAGCTTACCTGAAGGATACAGCATCAGCTGGGGTGGCGAATATGAGTCTTCTAAAGATGCTCAAGAAGCCTTGTTTGGTTCATTGCCCATGGGTTACATGCTGATGTTTATTATCACCATGTTCTTATTTAACTCACTGCGTAAACCGCTGGTTATTTGGTTGACCGTCCCACTGTCAATCATTGGTGTTTCTATAGGATTGTTGGCGACCGACATGCCCTTTAGTTTTACGGCATTCCTTGGCTTGCTGAGCCTAAGTGGTATGATTCTCAAGAATGGTATCGTTTTATTGGACCAAATAAATATTGAGTTGGAATCGGGTAAAGAGCCTTATCAAGCGATATTTGACAGCGCGATATCTCGTGTACGCCCGGTAAGTATGGCCGCATTGACAACGATACTAGGAATGATTCCACTTGTGTTCGATGCTTTCTTTGGCTCGATGGCTATAACAATCATGTCTGGTTTGGGGTTTGCGACGGTATTAACACTGATCGTCGTCCCGGTATTATTTGCCATTTTCTACCGAATTAAACCATCCGCTGCCGTATCAGTTCACTGATAGGAAGACGATTCGATATTGGCTGACCCGGTAAGCTTTACCGGGTTTTTTTGCGTCTAGATTTTATAAAATAAGCACAGTGTTCGAGAATTTTATTCTACTTTAGTATAAATAACGTTAATTTAAACATATATTAAAATAAACATGGGTTTATGAGTTTAATTAACCATATTGTAGATAGCAATGCATTGCATGGTTAAACCAAAGTTTAATAACAAAATGGTTATTTTATCATATCAATGTGAACCAATCGGCAACGGAAATAAATACATCATAAAAGGTGATAAAGACTGATGAAATAGGTGTAAATGAGGAAAAATTAAGTTAAAACAGTGTTTTAGCTATTGCTGATAAAAGTGGATCTTAAATAATGCTCTTGCAAAACAATGACTTATGATTAGTTAACAGCTACGTAACATTACACTCCTTATGAGATCCCGTTCAACATTATGCAACTAAATTAAAAAAGTATTTGAACTGTCATATTAAGGCATTAGTTTTAAATAACAGAGCAAGGGCGGAAAGTTCCTTATTTAAATATTATTAATAACGTTGGTTGGTGCTTATTGTTGGCATCGGTTAGTGGCAAGTTAATTATTATTATTGCTATTAAGAATGGAGTCTCTTAATGAAAAAAATCGCTTTGATCACTGGATCTAAAGGCGGAATTGGTTCTGCAATTTCTTCTCAATTGGTTAACGATGGTTATCGTGTCATTGCCACCTATTTTACGGGTAAATATCAGTGTGCGTTAGAGTGGTTTAACGACAAAGGATTCAATGAAGATCAAGTTCGCTTGTTCGAGTTGGATGTCACCAATACTGAACAGTGCGCTGAACGCTTAGCTCTTTTTGTTAGAAGAGGAAGGGACTATCGATGTTGTGGTGAACAATGCGGGCATCACTAGAGATGGCGTGTTTAAAAAGATGACAGCGTCGGCTTGGAAAGAAGTCATGGACACGAACCTTAACAGCGTGTTCAACGTCACACAGCCACTGTTTGCTGCGATGTGTGAAAAAGGCAATGGGCGAATTATCAACATCTCTTCAGTCAACGGCTTAAAAGGTCAGTTTGGCCAAGCAAACTACTCGGCGGCGAAAGCGGGCATGATCGGCTTTTCCAAAGCGCTTGCTGCAGAAGGTGCGAGAAGCGGTGTGACGGTTAATGTTGTTGCTCCAGGTTACACAGGTACGCCTATGGTTGAGCAGATGAAGCCAGAAGTGCTTGAATCAATCAAAGCTCAAATTCCAATGAAACGTCTCGCAACACCGGAAGAAATTGCTAAATCAGTTTCGTTCTTAGCAAGTGATGCCGGCGCGTACATCACAGGCGAGACCTTGTCTGTGAATGGCGGCTTATACATGCACTAAGGACCAGACAAATGGAAAAAGTTTATATTGTCGCAGCGAAGCGCACGCCAATTGGCGCATTTGGCGGAACGTTAAAAGATATCTCGGCAGGAAACCTTGGCTCAATTGCGATCAAAGCGGCATTGGAGCAAGGCAATGTTGCTCCTGAACTCGTTGACGAAGTTATCGTTGGTAACGTTGTCGGCGCGGGACAAGGCATGGGTATTGGCCGTCAGGCAGCTATTTATGCCGGTATTCCCGAATCGGTACCTGCATACACTCTCAACATGGTGTGTGGTAGTGGAATGAAAACGGTTATGGACGCCGTCAGCCATATTCGCTCTGGTGATGCTTCCGTCGTCGTTGCAGCCGGTGTTGAGGTGATGTCGCAGATTCCTTTCACTGTTTCTAGCAACATTCGTGATGGCCACAAAATGGGCAACATGAATCTGACTGATCTGCTCATCAATGATGGATTGACTGATGTTTTTAATCAATATCATATGGGCAAAACGGCAGAAAACGTTGCTCGTGAAGTCGGCATCAGCCGTGAGCAGCAGGACGAATACGCACTTGCCAGTCAAATGAAAGCCGTTGCGGCGATTGAGGCAGGTAAGTTTGTTGATGAAATTGTTGCTGTTGACGTGAAAAAACGTAAAGAAACGATTGTGTTTGATACGGATGAATACCCAAAAGCGAATGCAACTTTGAGTGGTCTAGAAAAGCTTCGTCCGGCTTTCGAAAAAGAAGGCACTGTCACCGCTGGTAATGCGTCGGGTATTAACGATGGTGCAAGTGCCATCATAGTCGCAAGCGAAACTGCGGTTAAAAAGCATGGTTTGCAGCCTATTGCTGAGATTGCAAGTTACGCACAATCTGGTCTAAACCCAGAAATCATGGGATTGGGTCCGGTAGACGCTGTGACTAGAGCATTGAGCAACGCCGACATCACAACCGGTGATATCAGTGTTTATGAACTGAATGAAGCGTTTGCTGCGCAAGCACTTGGTGTCATCCACAAGCTAGCGCAAGAACACGATGTATCCGTATCTTCAATATTAGACAAAGCTAACGTCAATGGTGGTGCAATTGCTCTTGGTCACCCTCTAGGTGCATCAGGCAACCGTATTTTGGTTTCCCTAGTTCACGAACTTAACAGAAGTAACGGTACTTATGGTGTCGCTTCCTTATGTGTTGGTGGCGGTATGGGAACCGCAGTCGTTATTAAATCTATCGCTTAAATTCAAATCGAGCCTGAATTTTAGCCAAATTAAAATGGAATTAACCCAGGAGTAAGACTATGTACACTGATTTTTTCAAATCTTTCACAGACCAAACTGAAAAGAGCCTAGAACCGTATGTAAAGTTCAACAAACTTGTGACTAAGAATGTCGAAGTCATGACTGAACTTCAACTGAATGCTATTCGCACCTACAGCGAAATGGGCCTGACTCAAATGAAAGCGGCCAGTGAAATCAAAGACGTCACTTCTCTAACCGCATTCAACAGCCAGCAGCTTTCAGTTCTAACTAAGCTTTCTCAACAAATGATGGACGACAGCAACAAGCTTCAGTCTATTGCTAAAGAGTTCAAAGATGACGTTGATCAGCTAACAACGGAAAACCTTAAGACAGTGACGCCCGCATAACACTGACTTGTATGTGCCGCCGCAAGGCGGCATTTTTTCCGATCATAGGAGTAGCAATATGTATCAACACTTCTTTTCGGACTACCTTGTGAAGCTCCAGGAAACCAATCAAAAATGGTGGGAAGATCTAGAACTAAGCAGGGCAGCCGTCAATTCCCCTCTGAACAAAGCAATGCAAGAAGTGAATTTCGAAGATACGACTAAGCTCTTCGAAAGTGTTGCGAACCAACCAGCTGCAATGTTGAAAATCCAAGCTGAATGGTGGCAACAGCAGTTGCAAATTTGGCAAAACGTCGCTCTTGCGCAAAACAGTGAATCCATTGTTGAAGCGGAAAAGGGCGATAAGCGATTCTCGAACGAAGAATGGCAAAATGATGTGTTTTACAACTTCATCAAGCAGTCATACTTACTCTTCAGCAAAACATACCTACAGACAATCGATAGTATTGAAGGCCTCGATGAGAAAGCAAAAGAGCGCATCAGTTTCTTCTCTCGTCAGGCCATTAACGCTATGTCTCCAAGTAACTTCATCGCAACTAACCCAGAGTTGTTGAAGCTGACTCTAGAGCAAAATGGCGAAAATCTGCTGGCAGGTTTAGAACAACTGAAGGAAGATGTTGAATCGAGCGCAGATATTCTTAAGATCCGCATGACCAATAATAACGCTTTTCGCTTGGGCGACGATGTTGCGAATACGGCAGGTGAAGTGGTGTATCGCAACGAACTGTTTGAGCTAATTCAATATCGTCCAATGACTGAAAAAGTTCATGCGACGCCGTTATTGATCGTGCCGCCATTCGTAAACAAATACTATATTCTGGATTTGCGTCAGAAGAATTCTATGGTTCGCTGGTTGCTTGAACAAGGACACTCGGTATTTATGATGTCTTGGCGCAACCCGGGCAAAGCGCAAAGTCAGATAGAATTTGGTGACTATGTGACTGAAGGTGTGGCGAAAGCAGTATCAGCAATAGAGGACATCACAGGTCAGGAACAAATCAATGCCGCGGGTTACTGTATTGGTGGTACGGTTCTGGCTAGTACGATTGCTTACTATGCGGCTAAGCGTATGAAGAAGCGTATTAAGAGCGCGACCTTCTTCACCACCTTGTTAGATTTCTCGCAACCTGGTGAAGTTGGTGCCTACATTAATGACACCATTATCAGTGCCATTGAAGCGCAAAACAATGCCAAAGGCTATATGGACGGCCGTTCATTAAGCGTGACCTTCAGTTTACTGCGTGAGAACAGTCTTTACTGGAACTACTACGTAGATAACTATCTCAAGGGCCAAAGCCCAGTAGACTTCGATCTTCTGTATTGGAACAGCGACAGCACTAATGTTAGCTCCAGTTGTCATAACTTTATGCTTCGTGAACTGTATCTAAACAACAAACTGGTACAGGACAAAGGTGTCAAAATTGGCGGCGTTTGGATTGATCTGAATAAAATAAAGGTCCCAAGTTACTTTGTTTCAACCAAAGAAGACCACATTGCTTTATGGCAGGGGACGTATCGTGGTGCACTGAATGTGGGTGGCAACAAAACGTTTGTTTTGGGTGAGTCAGGACACATTGCTGGTATTGTTAACCATCCATCGAAAAACAAGTACGGTTTCTGGACCAACGATAGTTTGGATGAGAGTGCAGACGAATGGTTGAGTAATGCCACTCACACAGAAGGTTCTTGGTGGACACATTGGCATCAGTGGTTGCTGGGCTTTAGCCCTGAAGAGCAAGTTGAGCCGTTCAGCACAGGCAATGAACAGTTCCCTGTACTGGAACCTGCACCAGGTAGCTATGTCAAGCAAGTGCTGCCCGTTAAAGAAGAAGTCACTAGCTAGCGTAACACTACTGAAAAGACAAAAACCCTGAGTGAACCACTCAGGGTTTTTTTATGGAGTGAGGATCTTACAGGGTATCGGTTAACAACCTCAGATCACTTTTTGTTTGTAATTTCGTTATGCATTTGATTAATTAAAACAATATCTATATGAAGGGAGTCGTGATGAAAACAATCGGTATTATTGGCGGGATGAGTTGGGAATCAACAGCAAGTTACTACAAACTCATCAACCAGAGCGTCAAGAGAGAAAAAGGGGGTTGCATTCAGCCAAACTCATTCTGAATAGTGTCGACTTTGCCGAGATAGAAGCGCTGCAACACAAAGGGGATTGGGATAAAACGGCAGTTATTCTCAGTGAAGCGGCGCAATCACTTGAAAAGGCGGGCGCAGACTTTCTGATCATTGCGACTAACACGATGCACAAAGTAGCGAGTCAGGTCGAGGCAGTCGTATCAATTCCGCTGCTTCATATTGCCGATGCGACTGGTCAGCAGCTAGTAGAGCAAGGGATTAACACCGTGGGTTTACTGGGTACGGCCTTTACAATGGAGCAGGTATTTTACAAACAACGTTTAACCGATAAGTTCGGAATAAACGTTATTGTGCCAAATGGCGTTCAGCGCAGGCTTGTCCATGATGTGATATACGATGAGCTCTGCTTAGGTGATGTTAACGCGCGTTCAAAGCAAGATTTTAAAACCATTATTGAGGATCTTTCTGCTGAGGGTGCGCAAGGCGTGATACTAGGCTGCACCGAAATCGGCTTATTGATATCAGAGCAAGATACTGATATCCCGTTGTTTGATACCACTGAAATACACGCAAATATAGCGGTTAACGAGGCGTTAAAGTGAATAAGAATGTTTGGATTTTGTCGTTGTGTCAGGCATTACTGATGACAGGCAATATCCTACTTATCTCTGTGATTGGGCTGGTGGGACAACAAATTGCACCCAGTGAAAGTATGATCACCTTGCCCGTCGCGTTGCAATTCTTAGGGCTAATGGTGGCTACTATCCCTGCCTCTTTGATTATGGGCAAGTTTGGCCGGCGTAAAGGTTTTAGTCTTGGTAACTTGGTCGGCATTGCTGGTGCTACCGTCGCGACTTATGCCTTGTATAGTGAGCAATTTTATCTTTTTTGTGTTGGGACCTTCTTACTCGGTATTGGTATTGGTTTTGGTACATTGTACCGTTTTGCCGCCATTGAAGTGTGTGAAGAAAACGCACGACATCGTGCTATTTCTATATCCATGGCTGGTGGTGTGTTGGCGGCTATCCTTGGGCCTAACTTAGCCGTGTACTCACAACACATGACAGGAGATTCGCTTTACGTCGGTGCTTTCATGTCATTGATCGTACTCAATATTATGGCATTGTGCTTACTGCAAACTATTCAGTTTCCGGCTCATCATACAGGAGCCTCTGCGGATAACGCTGAACCACTGCTTGATATTATCAAAGCACCTAATTTTATGTTGGCGGTGTTTGCAGCCATGGTGGCTTATGCAGTGATGAACATTCTTATGACAGCCACGCCAATTGCGATGATAGGTTGTGGCTTCGACTTCGAGAGGGCGGCTGGGGTTATCGAATGGCACGTGCTTGGGATGTTTGTACCTGCATTTTTTACTGGCAAATTGATTGAAAAGTTTGGTGCGAGGCAGATAATTCTCACCGGTGGGATCCTATTTGTGCTTTGCATTGCGATCAATATCCACGGCCAGTCTATTTGGCATTTTTCGTTTGCTCTGGTTCTACTTGGTGTAGGCTGGAACTTTATGTTTATTGCCGCGACTGGACTGTTCAGCCAATCGTATGCCATGCACAACAAATCGAAAGCTCAGGCCTTTAATGAATTTTTTGTCTTTAGCTGCGTAACCATCACTGCGTTGTTATCGGGTTGGCTTGAAGCAACGGTAGGGTGGCAGAGCTTAAATGTTTACGTGTTGCCCTTTGTGCTTGCTGTTATTGCTTTGTTTAGTATTAACGTTGTCAGGGGAAAACGTGTCACGGTTTAGCATGGTATGAAAATAAAAAAGGAGGCAAGTAAACTGCCTCCTTTTTTTCCACTTAGTTAGAAATTGAACTGGTCTAGCTTGGTCTGAATGATTTGGTCGGCAATGTATTTATGTGTTGCTGTGGTTGGGTGAGTGACTCCCCAGAACACATATTTGTCAGAGCTATGATACGCACAATCGTTAGTAAGCTCATGACTGTAGAGGTAGTCGACAGAGGAGCTGCGGTTGATGTTCAGACAGGCATCTGTTGAGTTCTCAAAACCGTGCTGCTTAGGATTAGATGTCAGCTGATCAAAGATGCTATGAGCATCGTAAAGAGCCACATTCAGTCCTTTATCCTGATAGAGTGTCGCTTGTTCTGCAATAAAAGTGTTGAACTCAAGAATCTTAGCTCGAACGGTCTCAATTTCCTCCTGAGTCGAATATTTAAACTGCGGTGCCTTTGTTGCGTCCGGTAAAGTGAAGAGCAGAATGTTGCTTGCGCCTGATTCGGTCAGGCGAATCAATGCGCTACTTAAGTCAGCTTTCACGTCCGCCACTTCTCGGCCGTAATTCATGAAATCATTTAGGCCAAATTCCAGCGTCATCAAACTGTTGTTTGGGTTGTAGTTCTTTGCCATCTTCATGTACGTAAGATAAGACGTCACTTGGTCATAAATGCCTGTCAATGCGACGTATTGGTTGGTGCCGGCAGCGCCACCGACCGCCCAGTTGTACAGCGGTACGTTTTTGTTTTGCGCTAAGTATTCAGTCCATACCAAACCGTTTGAAAAGTGACCGAGAAACCAAGAATTACGGTTGGGGAATACCCATTGGGATCCATTGTACAGATTACCGGTGTCAGACAGGCTATCACCGAAGGCGACAATACGATTGATTTTGTTGTTTACTGCGTTGTCGTTTGTCCAAATACTATGGTTGTAGGAGAAACGATTGTCTGATGCATAGTAAAGAAGATCGGCACTATCATGATTAACCCCTAGTGTTTCTTTACAGCGGTTTTCAATCTCAGTTTGCGGGGTATTGGTATAGAACATATTTTTGAAGGAGACCGACGACCACCAATACCCATCGATAGTGAAGTAATCGCCATTGTCGTCACGAGCCCATTCCCACTCAGTGGAAGGGTCGTCATGGTTCTGCGCTGGACGATACCAGCAGCGAACATAAGTGTATGTCTGTTGGTTTTGCACTTCAGACGCGTAGCGCACGCTTACGGTTTCAGGAGTGATTGGTAGGTCATCTGCGAAAGCTGGCGTTGTAAACATACAGCCAGCCAAAATTAATGTCTTCTTCATAATTATTCACTTATTATTCTGGTTGTAGAGTATTTACTCATCTTTGATCGCATATTTACTATGGTGGAGTCAAAGTAATCAGGTGTTAAATGAATTGAGATTGAATAAAGATCAAACTTTATACAGAAATGATTAGTTAATAATTAAGTTTACTTAATGAGCGATGTGGTGGCTTTTTGAACTTATTGTGCGCTTGGTTGAAGTGTGTGTACTTTCATTTCTCAGTTTTACTAAGATATTTAAACTCTAAAATTTGAATGACACATCTAGTTATCGTTAGGCTACATTTCTTGAAGAAATCAACTTGGATTGAGAGATGAGAATAAATATTCAGTTAACAGTGTATTGAATGAGTTTTGGAGCATGGCAAGTGATAGAGAACACCAAGAATTAAAGATAAAAAAGAGCGCAACCAGAGTTGCGCTCAAATCTCACTCAAATATGAGGAGTAGGGAAGTTAAGGAACGGAGAAATCCTTATAAATCGACAGTGATGACTTTAGAAACTTTATCACCATTGTTGTCCATAATGGTCAAACGAACTTCCTGCTTGCCGTAGCTTGGGAAGATAGAGGTAAATACGCGCCCGCGTTTTACTTTTCCGTTTGGTAGAACCCATTCTGTATCAACGATGCGACCGTCTGGGTCCGAGCTGGTAGACCACATAGTGACCCAACGACCTAGATGAATGTAACGTGCACTTGCTGTTGGAAGTACATTGTTTGCTTCAACGGTAATTGTTTCTGTCGCCGTATGCTGATCACCACGATCATCGGTCACAGTTAGAGAAACAGTGTAACTACCGTCATTCAGATAAGTCCAAGAAGGTGACTGCTCAGAACTTGATTCGCCGTTACCAAAATCCCATTGGTACGCAACGATTGAGCCGTCACTATCAGAACTCGAGTCTCTCGCTGTAACATTTAGGCCATCTGCTGACAAGGTAAATGCTGCGACTGGAACCTGGTTAGGTTGTTCTGCTTTCGAGACTTTAATGACACCGTAAGTATTGTCGGCAGCTTGCTCAATCACTTCGATTTGAACACCGTGCTCAGCCAGAAGGCGACCAGCATCAGGGGCTTGAGGATTGGTGTAGTCTTGGTTGTCAGCAAAGTAAGCATTGCCAATTAGGCTGACATCTTCAAGTACGTCACCATCTTTGTTTTCAAGACGCATTGCTTTTTGATCGTTCAATGAGAATGCCGCATCACGTACTTGGTAACGCGTTTGCGCCGCTGCTCCTGAGTTAGCCCAAATCATTGCATTTTGGTCAGCGTCGACGACTCCCAACCAACCTTCTCCTGGGTGTTTACCAACCCAGTTGTCAGTCATTGACTCATCAACATACCAAACGATTAGACCTGGTTCGAATGACATTAATTGACCAAAGCGTTTGATGTTGTTCAGACCTTCATCGACATCGTTGTGGCTACGCCATTGAAGTAGGTAGTAATGGGCAGCTTCGTTGAAGCCATCGTTTAGGCGGTAGCCACTCAGTGCAAAGCTAGATTTTCCTTCTGCATCGTCAATCAAGGTAGAAGTACCGTCAGCTTCAATTGAGATGTTATCGATATGCAGACCTTCCATTGCCAGTCCGCCATCTGTCACGTAATCGAAGCTTAATTCTACGGTTTGTCCAGCCCATTGTGATAGGTCAAACTCTGCGTCAACCCAACCAGCAGATTCACCGCCAATAGCAGGTACAAGCCCTGTGTTGTATGGGTCATCCATCGTTGTGATGTTACCAGCGATCGGTTGGCCATTGATCAATACGCGAGCGTAATCGTAGTCTTTTTCAATCTGATACCAAGCTTTAAATACCAGTTTGACATTACTCCCTTGAGGGAGAGTAAGCTGACGAGACATCTTGTTCTTCAGATCGTCACCTTTACCTGAGTGGAAACTGAAGTTACCTGAGTAAGGTTTATGACCTTCGGTACGTTTTACAGGTAGGTCAATGCGGACCATGTTCTGCTTATCGTTGTCGATAGTCTGGTGAAGCGTAATTTCTTCGCCTTTTGTTGTCAGGTCTCCAAGCGCGATGGTTTGGTTCGAAATCCACTTACCGCCAATCGACTCTTGCAGGAACTGTTTCGCCCACGAGCTGAATGCCGTTGGCTGCGTGCCGCCAATCTTGCCAGCCCAGCTACCTGAAGACATGATTGACCAGTAAGAGACGGGTTCACCTTTGCCTGTGTACTGAGTGTCGTATTCATCAGGCAAGCCCAAATCATGGCCATACTCGTGAGCACAAACACCCGCCGCGGCGTCAATAGGTTGAATGGTGTAGTCGAATGCCGCGTATTTGCCGTCAAAGCGACCAGGTACCGTACTTGAAGTACCTTCTAGCACATGGTACTTACCTAGATTGTAACGGTGAGACCAAATCGCATCATCGCCCAATACACCGCCACCAGCTTCTTCACCAACGGAAGAATGGAACACCATTAAGTGGTCAATCACGCCATCTGGTTCACGGAAGTTACCGTCACCATCATAGTCATAGCGGTCTTCGATATCATAGTCGGCAAGGTTGATACTTGGATCTTGTGCTAACTGGTTCAATGCCTCACGAACCAATTCCTGAGCGTTGAGATCGTTGTCTGTTGTTGCCGAGTTGCCACCATAGAATGACGCGTTTTTTGAAGCTCGATACCAGCCAGCAGCTTGACCTGCCACACTATAGCTTTCTCCAGACTCACTCTCGTAGTATTGACGCATTGAGATAAGATTTTCGCCATTCGGGCCAAGATAACCAGCACCTGAGAAAAGTAAGTTCTGATAGTGTTCAGGTTTATAGCTATCGTAAAGCATCTCGGTATGCTCAGACGTTAATCGGTTTTCATTCCATGGTAAATCTGGGAAATCAACCAATAAGGCCAGTACCTTGTCAGTACGCTTCTGAGAGAGGTCAAAGGCAAACATGTGTGCTCTATGTTGACCTTGTTTGGTTTCTATTGATTTTAGGATCTTCGCCCGTTGTTCGAGTGCTTTTTTTCCGAACTGCGCGTCACCTTTAAAGCCATTGTTGAGTTTTGCGTTGAGGTATTTGTTAAGTGCAGTTTTCTGCTCGTCAACGGAAGAGTTTTCATCAAGAAGGCCTTTTCGAACCAACATTTCGATGATTTTCTCTTCGTTCATTACACCTAAGTCTATAGGTGTTTTGGCGTGACCACTGACACTAAAAGGGTCAGCACTGCTGTTGCCAGCAGTGTTTTCCTCATAGGACTCATATTATTTCCTTATTATATTCTGATTGCCAAATTCCACTTAATAAAGTGGGCATAACGTTGCGTGAACAACAAAATCCCTAATCAAAGGGAAGATGAATTAATGAATTTTCAGCTTATTTATTCTTATCTGCTGAGATGCATTTTGTTTCAGTCGGGTTACTTTTCTTGTTATTGTTATTATTATTTTTTTTGTTTTTGTCGAATCTATTAGCAAGATAAATCTGGAGAGATTCTTGTTTCTCTTCATAGGTTTGGTTATCACAAATAACCCCTCGTTCGATTAAAGAATCAAGGAGTTTCTCATCATTAGGGAGTGGATTTGCAATAACAGCGGAAGAGATAACTGTTAACAGATAACTGACAAATTTCATTTTATTTTTATAAGATATTAATGTTTCGAAACAAAATATAACTAAGTGTTATTAAATGCAATGGCTATTTTTTGCTCGGCAAGATCTTGGTTCACGGATCAACAAAATACGTAAACAAGGTAATTTATTTCTATTGGCATTATTGTTATTTATATAGTTATCCCAATTGAATAACTAATTTTATTAAATAATCATTAACGAGTCTGGAGGCCTTGATAAGTCGAAAATAGCGGCGAGTAGACGATATATTTATTTTATCGTATGGCCTCAATGCAAAAAAAACAACATAAGGTACTATCAATTGCAGTGAAGAATGAACGAAGATTGATGGCTGGTGGAGTGATAACCATTTAAATGAGTCTATGTTTTCAGCAGCTTGAAGTGGCTTTATCTGAGATTGGTTTGAACGTAATTTGCTATCAAGCAGATGAGCATTGACAGTAAAGGCCACATCATGTGGCCTTTTCCGTTCTATAGATCAACGCGATAAATGGATGTGGTACCGCTTACCTCGTTGCCCACTGCGAGCAGATGCTGGCCGCTGCGGGTGAAATAGCGAATAGATTCCGGGCCTAAATCTCCTGCTTCAGAATTGTAGGTACCGTTAGCGCATTCGCCTTCAGACACTTGAGTACAAACCGGCTTGGAGAAATCACGATTATTGATGTAGCTAATGAACATTGGGGCAGTTGGAGTGCTGACGTCGTAAATCATAATCCCTCCTTGGCGTTCCAATCCAATAAATGCGTAATGGCGATTATTGATGAAGGCGACTTCTATCGCTTCTGGTTCAACACCTTTATCATCACTGCGATCGTCTGCCGTATTGTTGCTGTCATTGCTGCTATTTAGATGTTCTGAGTCTAACGTGTGTACGATGTCTGCAAATTCATCTCCGCTATCAAACACCAGCTCACCGTTTTCATTCCATAGTGAAAACGAGCGGCTGCCAAAACTGTACACGGTATCGTTTTGTTCAAGTTTCCCAGTGGGTTTGATGACTTTGAGGCGACCCAGTTGTGTCTTATCACTCAATGAGTGTTTCAGTGGGTGGGAAGCAGCAACCTCTAAATCCTTACCACGTAGCTCATCGCTGTAGGCGATACAGAAACCTTGTTCACTGGTGTATTTTTCTGTGCCCGAAAAATTATCTTCATCCCAGTTGAATCCGCGCTCATCACAGACACTTTGCGTCGTTTTTAATCCATACTCTCTACCATCGCCTTCGTTAGCGGTTGCGATGTACGTGTGACCATCGATTTGGAAACTGACGATGGAATCCGGCATGTATAGGCCTTCCAACTGTGGATAGGAGTGGAAGTTGCCGACTATTTTATCTTTGTTCGAGGCGTCTAGGGTGTGAATTTCCCAGCTCTTCCCCCCAAACCGAAGATAGACTCAACGGAAGCCGCTCTAACATCCACTTTAGCGAGGGCGTTGTTTTCTTGCAGGGCGACATATAAATAGCCGTCATCGGCAAAAGTTAGATACTCAGGCTCCAAATCTTGTGCAACGGTTGCCCCAGGTGCGGATATTCTGACTGAACGGGTGAGTTCATGGTGTCGAGACTCTCCCTGATTGAAGGCTTTGAAGGAGATTTGGCTAACTTTCGCTTGTTCAACTCCCGAAGCAAGATCGACTAAAGTAATACTGCCTTCTGGGTCAACGGTGTAATCGGCATTAGGCTCACCTTCATTCGCGGTTGCAATGTATCGACCGTCCTTAGAGAAAGACACCATATCCGGCAGTGCGCCTGTAGGGTAAGTCTTAACAAGCTCAAGTGTTTCTGCTTGATACAAAGCAATTAGGCCATTTTTCTGTTTCACTTGATTTTCAATCGCGACAGCAACTAAGCCATTGTGAACGGAAACACTGTTTGCCGCACCAATCTCAATGCCAGCCATTTGACCCGCGGTGGATAAATCAATGTGAGCGGTTTTAGTGGGACGATTTTGTGTATCTAACGCCATCACGTCGACACGTTTTGCTTGAGCATTAACCACAAACAGTTGATCACTGCATTCGTCGTAAGCGACGATCTCAGCGGCTGAAGTATCAAACTGGCTGTCAGCAACGTAAGTACCTAACAGTGTTAACCCGGTGATAGAAGACTGAGATTTTTCTGGCTTTTCGGTGATCTTACACTCCATAGCCAGTTGAGTGTTTGGCTGAGACGCACAGCCCGACAGAGCGATAGCAGTGCAAGTGGCCAAGATAGCCAGTTTATGAGCAGTCATCAAAATGGTTCCTCCTTGAAATACCGCGCTGATAGTACGGCTCAAGTGTGAAACAAATATGTAAATTGCATAACGGGTGAGTGAATTTAGAATTCAGGGAGCGGGCTGCTCCCTGTGGTTGGTCGCCTTTATTACCTTTTTGAGTATAGGTAAGTTCGATATCCACCCATTAAGTTTTTTGCTTTGTAACCACTATTTACTAATTGACGATAAGCGACATTACCGCGTAACCCCACTTGGCAATAGATTACAATCTCTTTGTCTTTTGGCAGTTCTTCCATCCTGTGGCGCAACTGGTCGACAGGTATATTGATGGCACCTTTGATGAAACCGACGTTTTTGAGTTCACTTGGGTTACGAACATCGAGAAGCAGTTGATCATTAGTTAGCGAGTCCATTTCATCGAAGTGTATCGGTGTTGAATCACCCTTGATGATGTTGTTTGCAACAAATGCAGCTTGGTTAATGACGTCTTTCGCCGAGCCATATGGCGGTGCGTAAGTGAGCTCTAAGTGTTGAAGCTGCTCGACAGTCATGCGCGCTCTTTGGGCAACCGCCATCACATCAATTCGTTTATCGACACCATCTTTGCCCACCGCTTGAGCACCAAAAATCTGTCCTGTTTTAGGATCGAACAACATCTTGAACGAGACAATTTCAGCGCCTGGGTAGTAGCTTGCGTGGCTAGCGGTATGCACATAGACTTTTTCATAGCCAACACCTTCGCGTTTCAATTGCTTCTCGTTTTTCCCTGTTGAGGCAACGGCAAGGTCAAAAATCTTACAAATAGCGGTGCCTTGTGTACCATGATAGGTTTCATTGCGTCCGAGCATATTGTCGGCAGCCATACGACCTTGACGGTTAGCAGGCCCTGCAAGGGGAACCAGAGTTTGTGCACCCGTAACAAAGTCTTTTTCTTCGACCGCATCACCGACAGCGTAGATACTAGGATCGCTAGTCTGCATCATTTCATTGGTGTAGATACCACCTAGCTCACCAATTTGTAGCCCTGCTTCTTTTGCCAGCTTAGTTTCAGGACGCACACCGATGGCCATGATCAAGATGTCGGTGGTTAACGACTCACCGTTGTTAAGGGTTAGGTTTAGCTCACCTTCGACATGTTGGTGTTCGGTGTCTTCGCCAGAGCTAAAGCTAGCAATATGCTGGTTTGGTATATACTCAACGGCTTCAAGCGCCACCCCTAGTTTAAGATCGATGCCCTTTTGACGTATTTCAGCATGGGCAAAGCCCGCCATTTCGCGGTCGACAGGGGTCATCACCTGATCCGCCATCTCAATCAGTGTGGTTTTAATTCCCAACTGGTGAAAGGCTTCCATCATTTCTAGACCGATGAATCCGCCACCAACAACCGTTGCGTGTTCTGGCTTGTTCATCTGGATGGTTTGAATAATACGATCCATGTCTGGAATGTTACGTAGAGAGTGGGTAAGTGGGTTATCAATACCAGGGATTGGAGGAACCACAGGGCCGGCTCCAGGGCTCAGCAAAAGGAAGTCGTAGCGTTCCGTATATTCACTACTATCCAGTAGATTCTTAACCGTAACTTGTTTGTTGTGTCGGTCGATAGATATGACTTCGTTCATAACACGAACATCAACGTTAAATCGAGCTAAGAAGCTGTCTGGAGTTTGCAGGAGGAGCTTACTTCTATCTTTAATGTCCCCACCGATGTGGTATGGCAAGCCGCAATTGGCGAACGAGACGAAACTTCCTCTTTCGAACATGATGATTTCTGCGCTTTCACTCAAACGGCGCGCACGTGCAGCGGCTGATGCTCCACCAGCAACACCACCAACAATCAGAATTTTTGTCATTACTTAACTCCAAAATTAATTCAAAGTACATGAGTCACCACTCTCGAAAGAAGAGTGGTTTATTATTTACTTTTCCAATCAAACAAACTCGCCGTGTCCAAATATAATGATTGCGGCGCTTTCACTCAAATCGGTGCGCACGCGCTGCTGCTGAAGCTCCTCGCGCAACGTCACCTATGATAACAAGCTTAGTCATAGTGAATACCTGTAAGAATGGGTCTTGATGCTCTAAATATTAGCCAATGCTAAACTAAAATATTCTAAATGTAAATTATCTAATTTAGCATTGACTAATGTAAAAAATTGGGCCACAATTCGAGGTAATTAAGTAAAGTCTAATGTAAGGTCGATATGAATCCAGATACTCTTGATATCATTCAGATGAGAGACAGTGCAGAGGAAGCCTCGGGTATTCTTAAGATCATGGCTCATCCGGTTAGATTAATGATCCTTTGCCAACTGACACAAGGTGAAATTGGCGTTGGGGAGCTGCAAAACAATGCTCTCCTCAGTCAATCTGCATTTTCCCAACATTTGACGGTATTACGTAAAAACCATTTGATTAAGGCACGTAAGGTGTCTCAACAAGTATTTTACTCCTTAGCTGACGCTCGAATCGACACTTTGATTGAGTGTTTCCATGCGGTTTTTTGTCGGAGGGCATCATGACATTTGAGTCTTTTCCTTGGTTATCACTTGCTGGCGGAGTTTTGCTCGGTTTATCTGCAACTCTGCTGTTAATGATTAATGGTAAAGTGGCGGGAATCAGTGGCATCGTCAACGGTGTGCTATCACCAAAATCTAATGATCTTTTGTGGCGTTTGCTGTTTCTTATCGGCATGGTTGCGGGCGGAGCTCTAAGTGTTGTGGTGATTGGTATTGAAATACCTGATACCGAGTCCATTTCTACCTTTTTTTCTGGTCATCGCTGGCTTGCTGGTTGGGTTTGGGACTCGACTAAGCAATGGCTGTACCAGCGGTCACGGCATCTGTGGTGTCGGTCGATTCTCCTTTCGTTCACTTGTCGCAACGGTCATTTTTATGGTGGTTGCGGCTGTGACGGTTTATATTCGCTAGGGGTAACACTATGAGTAACACGACAGTTCGAGTCTCTGCATTAGTCAGTGGGTTACTTTTTGGTATGGGTATGGCGTTGTCAGGGATGATAAATCCTGAAAACGTGATTGGGTTTTTAGATGTCACAGGAGCATGGAATCCGAGCTTAGCATTTGTCATGGGGGGCGCGTTACTTGTATTTACACCGGCCTATCATTTTTTGATAAAACCTCAAGCCAGAGCACTGTCCGGAGAGGTATTTTCTCTGCCTACGAAAGTGCAGCTAGACAGCAAGCTCATCTGTGGTGCAGCATTGTTTGGCGTCGGCTGGGGACTCGCTGGGATATGTCCAGGCCCCGCCATTACGAGCCTAGCTTTCGGCAATTTTGATATTGTTATCTTCCTAGCATCTATGGTGTTAGGGTCCTTACTCGCTAAGCATGTGACCGCGCCGAGTACCCAAATGGTTTCTTTAGACTAACAATGCAAGAGTGCCTTATCAGTTAAGTTGGGTGCTGATGGGACAGTGGTCACTTAAATGTTGTTGGAGAACCAATGCAGTGGGAAACACATCTTGATTGGTTTGAGCGGTGGTCAACCCGGGGCTCACAATAATGTGGTCGATAAGCGAACGAAACTGGTGCGTTTTATTCGGTTTCTTGCGTGAACGTACCTTACATCTTGCCGGCGTGCCTTTTGTCGCTAGTATGGCTTGTGAAGAGTGAGAAATGACTTTCCATAACCAATCTCCGTTGTCACTGAGATTATGGTTGAAGTCGCCCAGTATGGCGTAGTTCTGTCCTTGTCGCTCTCGTTCACTGATCCATTGGTTCAATACCTTGCCCTGCGATTTGAGTATTTTGCAGTCACGGCTGTTTTTATAGGCGCCGCTACAGCGCGCTTTTAGATGGACGGACAGGGCATGTATGGGTTGTGAGCCATTTGGGTTGAGTACAATGTAAGTGCCAAATCGGAGTTTACTGTTCTTTCTTTTATCAAGTTGAATGTCTGGCTTGTCCGCCACCTCAATATCTTGTTTGACTGCAAACCCCGTATATTGGTTGATCTCGTCAAACTGTTGCTTCCTATAAACGTCTGACGCGCGGTCAGAGAAATAAACGCGATAACCATCTCCAATCACTTTACGCAGCGCCTGTTGGTCGTCCACTTCTTGAAAAGCGAGTACATCACTATTGATTGCCGAAAAGTGCCCTGCGAGTGCTTGAAAATCTTGTTTGCTTCGTTGGGACTGTGAGAATTTGTCTGAAGGGTGAGAGGTCAGCCATTCCAAATTCCATGCTGTGACTGTGAGAGCAGAAGCGGCAAAAGAAGCGGTTGAACTCGTTATCCACAGGATCGCCAAAATCGCTTTGAATTTAGTGTTAGTCATACGCTATAAACTCTGTTTTCAGGTACAGCCTTTATTCTATAAGTACTCAACAAAAATCAAGTTAAAATCGAATAAAAATCACTTTTTTCATACATTTCTTTCAAGCTGAGATCACGGCCACTAAGATCGATTTGTTCTTAATCTAGGGCCTAATTTTATTGATCGAAATCAATACAAGAGCTTGGTTCATTTCGTTAAATACGCCACAACATATTGTGTCGGTAGAATGAAAAATAACCCTATATAGTGTATTTGTGGATAAGTCTGTGAGTATGTAAAGGGTAAGGAGAGAAGGTGAAACCAATCGTAATCAAGCGTGACGGCTCTAGAGCTCCGTTTAGCAGGGATCGCATTCAGGCTGCTGTTGAAGCAGCGGCAGAGCATGTAGATAAAGAAATCGCCATATACGCGCTAAATGTGGCGCTAGCGGTGGAGCTGCAGCTTAAAGATCACGATGAAGTTCATATAACGGAAATTCAAACCTTGGTGGAAAATGAGTTAATGCAGGGGCCTTATAAGTCACTCGCACGCTCGTACATTGAGTACCGCCATGATCGCGATATTGCACGAGAGAAGCAAAGCGTTTTGACTCGTGAGATCGAAGGATTAATCGAAGAAAGCAATGTTGATCTGATTAACGAAAACGCCAATAAAGATGGCAAGGTTATTCCGACCCAGCGTGATTTACTGGCGGGGATAGTCGCTAAGCATTACGCCAAAACACACATCTTGCCTCGCGATATTGTTCAGGCCCATGAGCAAGGCGATATTCATTATCACGATCTGGACTATGCGCCGTTTTTTCCGATGTTTAACTGCATGTTAATCGATTTAAAAGGCATGCTGACCCATGGTTTCAAAATGGGAAATGCTGAGATAGATACGCCAAAATCAATTTCTACAGCGACCGCAGTGACCGCGCAAATCATCGCTCAAGTCGCCAGCCATATATACGGTGGCACGACGATTAACCGTATTGATGAAGTGCTTGAGCCTTATGTTATGGCCAGTTACGAAAAGCACCTTAACATTGCTCAGGAATGGGATATTCATGAACCTGAAGCGTTTGCACGCGCGCGCACCGAAAAAGAGTGTTATGACGCTTTTCAGTCTCTGGAATACGAAGTAAATACGCTGCATACCGCCAATGGCCAGACACCTTTTGTTACCTTCGGGTTTGGTCTAGGGACCAGTTGGGCTTCTCGATTGATCCAACAGTCGATTCTTAAAAATCGCATCGCTGGTTTAGGAAAAAACCGTAAAACGGCCGTATTTCCTAAGCTTGTCTTCGGAATAAAAGATGGATTGAATCATAAAGCCGACGATCCTCACTATGACATTAAGAAGCTTGCACTTGAGTGTGCATCAAAACGTATGTACCCAGACATTCTCAATTACGACAAAGTGGTTGAGGTCACGGGTTCATTTAAAACACCAATGGGATGTCGTAGTTTCCTAGGAACCTATGAGGAAAATAGTGAGTTGATCCATGAAGGGCGCAATAATCTGGGCGTTGTCAGTCTTAACCTTCCTCGAATTGCGATTGAAGCAAAAGGTGACGAGGGCAAGTTTTATCAGATTTTGAATACGAAGTTAGAACTCGCACGCCGTGCTTTAGAGACACGCATTGCTAGGTTAGAGAACGTGAAAGCACGTGTTGCGCCAATTCTCTATATGGAAGGCGCTTGTGGCGTTCGCCTAAAGGCTGATGAACCTATTGCCAACATTTTTAAACATGGCCGCGCGTCTATCTCTTTGGGTTACATAGGTGTTCATGAAACGATTAATGCTTTATACGGCAATCAGACACATGTTTATGACAACTCAGAGCTTCGACAGAAAGCGCTCGATATCATCAAGTATCTTAAAGATAAGGTAAACCAATGGGCCGAAGAGTCGGGTTATGGTTACAGCTTGTATGGTACGCCTAGTGAAAACTTATGTAGCCGATTCTGCCGGATTGATACAAAAGAGTTCGGTGTACTGGAAGGGGTCACAGAGAAAGGTTACTACACCAACAGCTTCCACCTCGATGTAGAGAAGAAGGTCAACCCATACGACAAAATCGATTTTGAAATGCCTTATCCGCAGATTTCGAGTGGTGGTTTTATTTGTTACGGCGAGTTTCCAAATATGCAGCGCAATGTTGAAGCATTGGAAAACGTGTGGGACTACAGCTACAGCCGCGTTCCTTACTATGGGACCAACACCCCTATCGATGAATGTTATGAATGTGGGTACAACGGTGAATTTGACTGTACGAGTAAAGGGTTTACGTGTCCTAGCTGTGGTAATCACGATTCCACTAAAGTCTCTGTAACCCGGAGAGTGTGTGGCTATCTGGGCAGTCCTGATGCGCGGCCGTTCAACTTTGGTAAGCAAGAAGAAGTAAAGCGCCGAGTTAAGCATCTATAAAGCCAATGCGTGAATTCGTTCAGTAACGAAAAGGGGCGAGGGAGTCACTCGCCCTTTAGCAGTAGCACGAAAGCATTTTCTCAAGTATCCAACATCGGAAAACGTCATGAACTACCACCAATACTATCCTGTGGATGTGGTTAACGGGCCAGGCACACGTTGTACTTTATTTGTCTCTGGCTGCATACATCAGTGCCGCGGGTGTTATAACCAATCGACACAGCGAATTGACTCAGGAGTGTGGTTTACTCAACAAGTGGAAGACCAGATTCTGAAGGACTTAAAAGATACCCGTATTAAAAGACGCGGGCTCTCGTTATCCGGTGGCGATCCACTTCATCCAGCCAATGTTGCTGATGTATTTCGGTTGGTTAAGCGGGTACGTAAAGAGTGCCCAGACAAAGATATCTGGATGTGGACAGGTTATACGCTGGCTGAATTGACGGTAGAACAACAAGAAGTGGTCGCGTTACTTGATGTTTTAATTGACGGCAAGTTTGAGCAGGAGAAAAAGGATCTCAACCTAGAGTGGCGTGGTAGCTCCAATCAGATCATTCACCGATTCAAGATTTAGCTCTACCTATAGAGTTTTGTTCTGACTGAACTCTTTATGTTGCAAATATGTTAACGAAAAAGGTTTTTATCCTGTTTTGCTCTTAGGCACTAAAATTTTATTTCTGAATTAGGGGATTAAGTGATAAGTTGAACACCGTTACTTGAATTTCAAAGGGTTATGACTTTCATGTTCTCTCATTTACCAACACCTACACTGGATCCTATCCTTTCTTTATCCGTCGCTTACCGTAATGATCCTCGTCCTGACAAAGTGGACTTGGGTATTGGCGTCTACAAAAACAGTACTGGTGAAACACCAGTCATGAAAGCAATATCTCAAGCACAGGATATTGTGGTTGAAACGCAAAAAACGAAATCTTACGTCGGCTTGGCTGGCTGTGAAGAGTTCAACCAGAGTATGGTTGATTTGCTGCTTTCGGGTACTTCAGCCATGGATCGCGTTGCAGCCATCCAAACACCGGGCGCCAGTGGTGCACTGCGTATGCTTGGTGACCTGATGAAAGTCGCTCAGCCTGAAACGACGGTTTGGATTTCAAACCCAAGTTACGTTAATCATCGTCCTGTTATGGAAGCTGCGGGTCTTAAAGTGAAGCTGTACAGCTACTTTAGCCCTGAAACCAAACAGGTTGATACAGCGCGAATGCTCGAAGAATTGTCTCAGGCGGGACCAAAAGATGTGGTCCTTCTGCATGGGTGTTGTCACAACCCAACTGGGGCTGACATCGACTTTTCTGCATGGCAGGCGGTGACGGAGTTATCACAGAAAAACGGGTTTATTCCGTTTGTCGATATTGCATACCAAGGCTTTGGTGACGGCTTAGAAGAAGATGCCAAAGGTTTACGCTTTATGGCGGACAATGTGGAAGAGATGCTGATCACCACATCTTGTTCAAAGAACTTTGGCCTTTACCGTGAACGTACGGGTGCCGCCATAGTGGTTGGCAAGTCATTGCAAGATGTTGGCAATGCAAAAGGCAAGTTGCTAACGCTTGCACGTGCAACGTACACAATGCCGCCAGATCACGGTGCGGCATTAGTCAAAACCATCCTACAAAGTGAAGCGCTGACCGGTGTTTGGAAACAGGAGTTGAGCGAAATGCAACAGCGCCTGCTGAACCTTCGTCAAACCTTATGTAATGAATTGAGAAATACCCATAACACGTCACATTTCGATTTCATTGAAAGCCACAAAGGCATGTTTACTGTGCTAGGCTTTACTCAAGACCAAATGACGCAACTCCGTGAAGAATATGGTATTTATGGTGTTGGAGATGGTCGAATTAACATCGCAGGTTTGACTGAAAAAGACATTCCTTACGTAGCCGATGCGATAGTTAAAGTGTCTTAAGTGTCGCTTTAAGGCTCACACTGATGTGGGCCTTTTTAAAAGTGGTCCTATCTTGTTATTGAATTAGGTGATCGAATGAACAAAACATGGAAATTCCTGATTCCAGTTATGCTTAGTGGCGGTTTAATGGCGTGTTCAACGACAGGTCCGCAGCCAGCAGAACCAGACAAAAAACCGCAAATTGAAAAGCCTAAAGCAGAGCAGCCAGATAAAGAAGCTGAGAAACCGCGTAAGCCGGAACCCAAACCGGAAGTAAAACCTGAGAAAAAACCACCGCCAAAACCACAACCGAAGAAAACATCGGATGGAAAACTGATCCTCGGTGAACAGGAATGGGTGTATATTCCTGGGCTTGAAGAGAACTTCAAAGCGCGTATCGATACCGGTGCGACAACGTCATCAATCAGTGCTACCGATGTCGTTGAATTTGAACGTGATGGTAAAGACTGGGTGAAGTTCAAGATCGAACACGACGGTAGCAAGAGTAAAGAAATTGCTCTTCCAGTGCAACGCTGGGTGAAAATTCGTCAGTCGAGTACAGAAGAGGCTGAGCGTCGCCCTGTTGTTGAATCTTGGATCCAGATTGGGGATTTGAAAGAGAAAACAGAATTCACGCTTGCAGATAGAACACATCTCACGTTTCCGTTGTTACTCGGTCGTAGCTTCTTCAAAGATGTCGCCATTGTCGATGTAAGCAAGAGGTTTGTGCAGAAAAAGTACAAATAAAAAATATCGCTCAGTTCAAACGGCACCCATAAGGATAAGGTGCCGTTTTTTATTATTTTACATTGCGTTTTTTGAACGTAGTGAAAGAACTGAATTGCATATTCGGTTACTCTACGCTGGTTCTTAACATTCAGTATCGGTGTCAGACATTTCTAATCTAAAAACACAACTCGTCTGAGCCTAAAGCGCCGATATAGTCAGCTTAATCCAAGGAGCCCCCAATGAAGCATTTAGCGATGGCCGTCGTCATCAGAGATGGAAAAGTTCTGATTCAGGAGCGCTACCGACCTGCTCAAGGTATGATTATGGAATTTCCCGGCGGTGAAGTGGACAGCAATGAGTCTGGTACCAATGCCGCGATCAGAGAACTGTATGAAGAGACTCATTTGAGTGGATTGTCTCACGTTGCGACTTACAGCGATATTAATGAATATGGTGGAAGAATATACTACGTGGTTCTTCATGCAGGTCAATCGACGCTACCTGTTGCCCATTCAGAACATAGGCAGCAAACTTTTCATTGGATGACAGCGGATGAAATTCCGACGACCGATTTCTATAAAGCTGATGTTAACTTTATTCAACAACATTTGAATAAGCATATTTGCAGAGAGTTAAAAGAGCTGGCATAGAAAAAAGGCCAATCACGAATGATTGGCCTTGTTGATTATTGGATTTCCAACAACTCGACATCAAATATTAGCGTTGATGCTGGTGGAATTGGACCACTTCCACCTTTGCCGTAGGCCAGAGGGCTAGGAATGAACAGGCGGAACTTGTCACCTTCTACCATGTATGTCAGGCCTTCTTGCCAACCTTTGATGACTTGGTTAAGAGCGAATGAAATTGGCTCACCACGTTCAACTGAGCTATCGAACACAGTGCCATCGATTAGCGTACCGTGATAATGCACCTTCACTTTGCTCTTAGCGGTTGGATTGACCGTACCAGTTCCTTTGTTGAGCACAAGGTACTGCAGTCCGCTTTCCGTTGTTACCACACCTTCTTTTTCACCATTTTCAAGAAGAAATGCTTGTCCTGCTGCAAAGTTTTGTTCGCCAGCTTTGCTGGTCACCATAGTGCGATAAATCATGAAGCCAGCTAGTACTAAAATGACGATTGGGATGATTATTTTAGACATGAGTCCTTTCCGTTTTTACTTAAGGTTGTTTTGAATTAAATAGTTGATAGTCTTGGCAATGTCTTCAACATTTTTATGACCGGATGTCAGCACCATATACTTACCGTTTACGATAAAGGTCGGAACTGCATTAATTTGACCTTTTTCAGTGATCTCTTTAGCGACTTGCATTGCTCTGAATAACTGTTTTTGCTGGTCTTGTTTGAGCTCGTAAGGACTGGTTAGTCCGCGAGAGTGGAAAGCATCATCGATGGCTTGCTTTTTCGCGGCCATTGTTGCGTCGTCACCCATTTGAGCCGCGGTAAACAATTCATTCATCATCGATGTTTCAGGCTTTTTACCCAGTTGCATTTCAGCGCTGTAATAGATCATGGCACCAACTTGCGCACTTTCATTAAACGTCACGTGGATCTTGCCAATGTTTTGCTTGGTGAGTTGTTCCAATTGAGGCAAAACCAGTTCCATTTTTTTACAGTGGCCACAATTGAGTGAAAAAACTTCAGCCACCTGAGGCAAGCGAAAGGTCGATAAGTTGACAGGAAGTTTTTGGAATTGCTTACCTTCCTGCGGGACATCGCTCTCTGCACACCCAGCCAATAGAGTGGCAATTGCGATGGTCAGTAAGGCCAGTATCTTTTTCATAGTATGTTCTCTTTGCAGTCGCTGTTCGCGATGTGTTTTCAGTGAGATAACAGTAGGCGGATTTTACTCTTTCACGGCGAGTAACTAAATAGCAAACAGTGTGAAATGCTTATTAAATCATTTCAGAACGTTAAGTCGTCAACAGGCGATAAGAAAAGGGTTAAATTATAATTAAAGTATTCCCAGAGTTGCCGATATAAATGATGTATCGAAACGGAAACGAATGGTGGATCAATGAAATATCTTGCCTTACCTTTGCTCTTACTTCTCACTGGTTGTGGCAATCTGGCTAAAGAAATGCGTTATCTCACGGATGACATGCTAGAGACCGCCCCAAAAACAGACTTCGAAGTACGATACCCGAATTGGGGAGACGCACCTCAACTGGCTTCGTCTGGTGTGAAAGGACCCATGGGGCAGATGCGCACCAGCAACTATAGCGATCTGCAAAGTTTCCTATTGAAAAACGGTGTCGACTACGAGGTACTGCCGGGTAACCACATCATGGTTAAGTTAACTGATACGGTCAAATTTAACACTGGCTCGTCAATGGTTAAACCTGATTCGATGTATTGGCTGGACATGATGGGCCGATATTTAGCAACACAGCCGGGCATTGATATTGTGATTGATGGCCATGCTGACAGTACTGGAGCGCCGGCTTTTAACGATTCACTTTCCATGAAACGCGCTAAAGCGGTGAAAAAGCAATTGGTTAGCAATAATGTGGCGATGAATTCTATCTACACACGCGGCTATGGTGAATATGTACCAGCATGTTCAAACACGACAAGTGCCGGAAAAGCCTGTAACAGACGCGTAGAAGTCCTGTTTATCGTTTCGAATAACTGACCAATAATTAGCGTAACTCAAAAGCCAAAGCTAAACTCTTCAAATATAACCTAATGTCTTGTCGTTGGGTGGCACGTCACCATTTTATGTTGTGGAGAGAGTATGCTGATTAAGTTTCCACTTTTCTCAAATTGCCTTGTCGTATTTTTTGGCCTACTTACTGTTTTTCGCTACTCCAACCTCTGCGTCTACGCAGACGCTCACTATTGCTGTTGGTGGTGAGTACCCTCCATATCATTCCAAAACACTACCGGGTTATGGTATCAACGCTCAAATCGTCACGGCTGCATTTGAGACGCAAAATGTAGACGTAAAGTATGTTCATTTACCAACTTGGAAAGAGGCATTTGACTTTGCAGCACAGGGTAAAGCCGATGCGACGGCGTTGTGGGAACTCAACGAAGCGTACAAAGAATCTTTCCTTATCAGTGATGTGGTTTATAAGATAAATGCGCATTTGTTCTACCAAAAACAAAAGGCATTCGACTGGAATCGAGTGGAAGATTTACAAGGTCTGAAAGTCAGTGCACTGATTGGTGGCTATTACGGTGAAGCGTTTGAAAAGGCGGAGAAAAGTGGCAAGCTCACTGTTGAGCGAGTGCATGATGAGGCTGAAAACATCAAAAAACTGCTTGCTGGGACTATTGACGTATCGCCACTATATATTACGTACGTCAACTATGTGCTTAATAGTGAAGGCTTGGAATCCGAGAGAAGTCGTTTGACTTATCACCCCACACCTCTGTTTGTGAATACTCTGCATGTGTTGCTACCCAACAAGAAGCCTGATAGTCAACAGCATTTGATGACTTTTAATCAAGGTCTGAAAGCCATCAAAAGGAGTGGAAGTCTGCAATCTATTCTCAACGCGCATCTCAGCTATTGAGATGCGTTCTAAGTGCTTATCGCCATTGCCAGTAACGTGACTGGGTGAATAGTTTCTCGTTGTGTGTTTTCTTCAATTTGCCATTTGCAGGTTTCGCAATCCGTAATAGCGAAGTCTGCCTTGGCTGACTTAATCGATTCAAAGAGAGGATGGCCAATTTTCATGGAAACCTGATAGTTTTCTTCTTTAAAACCATAGGTTCCTGCCAGCCCACAGCATTCGCTATCAAGAATGATCAATTCCAATCCTGGTATTTGTTTTAGCACCTCCAAAGTGAAGATGACGTTGCCACTTCTTTCCAGATGGCAAGGTGTGTGGTAAACCACTCGTTTGTTGATCGGTTTCATATTCAACGTATTGCCATTCATAAATTCTTTTAACAGGAACTTAGTGATGTATTCAATACGATCGCTGACGTGAGAATTTTCAACGCCCAAAACATGCGGGTATTCCTGCTTGAGCGTAAAGGAGCAAGTTGAAGATGTTGAAAGGACGGTATGACCATGGTTAGAAACAGCATCTTCTATGTGTTTGATGTTAAGTTCTGCGTTGCGACGAGCCTTACTATGAAAGCCGTTCGCTATCAGTGGGACACCACAACACTTTTCCTTCTCCAATAGTTGTACGCCGATGCCTAGTGCATTGAGAACCTTGACCAGATCTTTCCCAAGCTGAGGGTGGTTGTAATTGACAAAGCATCCGTGAAAGTAGCTGATTTGACGGGGATAGATATCTTGATTGGACACGTGTTTTTTGTACCAGTGACGAAACGTTCCGTGGGAGTATTTGGGTAACGATTTGTGCTCGTCGATCCCGACAGTCTTATGCAGGATTTTTTTGATGGGTTTGTTATCCGTTACTTTGTTGATTAACGGAGCGACAGGCGTCGCTAAATGCCCGAAAAGGTCGGTATGGCTGAGTACAAAATCTCTAATGAGTTTAGGGCTATAAGTTTTTTTTCCGTATTTCCCTCTTGCCACAGCAATAATGTCACCAATCTTGACACCAGAAGGACAAGCTGTTTCACAACGTTTGCAGTTGGTGCACAGCTTTAATGCTTCATCATAATAGTCGGCGTTTTTAATCCGCAGCCGCTCTCCATCTGGGCCAGATTGTTTTGGGCCAGGGTAGAGCGGATTTGCTTTCGCTACTGGGCAGTAAACGGTACAAACGGTGCACTTAATACAATGATCAAAACTGGTGACCTGAGGAGCGTGATCAGCAAAATAGGTGGTCATACGTGAGTCTCCTCTAACGCTATGGCGTGAATAATATTATTAGCGACATGGAAAGCGCTTGCGATGGCAACACCGCCTCCACAACCTTGTTGTATCGGGTCATAGTGAGACAATACTGAACCACAGCAGTGCAAGTTGCGAACCGTTTGACTATTCAGCGTTGGATTAAAGTCGCGGTCAGTAATCACGCCATACTGCGTAAATGGGTGTGAAGATTGGCTGAAAAAGTCTTTATTTCGCCACTGGCTTCTATCTTGGTGATAATGGACATCTAAGTTGAATATTGGTTCGACAATCCGATTCGATTCAGCAACCAGACCATGGCTAAAGTAACTCCCTGAAGCGAGCACGTAGTGTTTGGCGATGAGCGAAAAGTCTTCTAAGTTGGCCGTCTGTATAGAGCGAATCGCCTTTTTGTCTTGATGCCAATGTGCGGAAACAACCTTGTCGCCCTTGAGCTGTATACCCCCCATTTTGGTAAACATGCCTTGCAATGCTTCTTCGATCCTAATTCCCAATAGGGAAGGTGGCATTGTCGGCACTTCATGAAAACAAAGTTGAGTCTCGCTTTGTAATCGTTCCATCAATGCAAGGCCGTCGCCATTTCCCATGATGGCTGGAAGAATGACTAGGTCATCCGCAGTGGTTCCTGCGCTTAATTGATGTACAAAACTCGAAAATGCTTTGGGTTGTTTTAGTGTTCGGGCGATATCGATAGAACGCAGCTCATTCGGGTTTTGTCGTAGAGAATCAAAGCCAGGAATACGGACCGACAGTATTTTCTTTTCGACTTGGCGAAACTCTTCAATCTGGTTTAGATTATCGAGGGCAAGTTGAGGTTGAAAATCTCGAAACCCATCAATGGAGATTAAAACGAGCCTCTTTAGTGAGGAATTCGGCAGCCATTGATGGACGTACGGCTGTGACAACCAAGTTGGTTTGATTGTACCCAAGGGTGTGATCCGGTAATGATTATGGCCATTTTGGTTTGACGAGAGGGAGACGCCAGTCTCACTCAGCATGGCTTGAAACCACAGCAGCGCTCTTTTTATCTCAGAAACAGATAGCTTGCTATAAGGGTGCTCGGATGAAAGCGCTTTGAGTACAGGAATGCTTTCAAAAGGGTCTGTCACTTCTAAGCCATTTGGTAGATTGCCAAGTACATCAATTGAGCCAGATGAGAAGTGCAATGAGCTGTGGCCTTGATTAATCAAGACGGTTTTTAATCCAGATTCCAAACACTTCAAAGCTGAGCAGTAACCCGCTATTCCGCCTCCTATCACAACGACATCATACTTCATCTGGTCTCCTCCTTAGCGTCTTTATGAGGGATGCATTGACCAGCACCAAACAAACCTTGGTAAATCCAATGGCTAAACTCAGCCTCTCTAAGTGCATCGCCCCAGAAGATGGGCTTAGTACCTTTCCATCTCTCTTCTAGGAATTCATTAAGAAGTTGACTGCACTGGTTACCGTTGTGGTTGGCGTACTGGTTAAACAAGCTCGCAGCGCGATAACTGCAAAGCTCACCCTGACATGGCCCCATTCCAAGACGTGTACGGCGACGTAAGTCGACCAGAGTATGTACATTGAGTTGTTTAATCGCGTATTCGATTTCGCCTGCGGTAACCATTTCACACTCGCAAATCACGGCTTGTTTTTCGACACTTTCATTCAGAAAATCAGAAGCACGCTCACCATGACGGTAATATGCTGATTCGTAGACAGGCTTTACGATACTGGCTGTTTTCTTTGGCTTGCTAACTGGTTTGTTTGAGCCGGGAAGGGGTGTGATATGTGTGGTGCATGGCTCATTCACAGATAGCTTCTCGGCCAGCAAGTCTGTCGCCCATTCTGCCATTAGTCGGTAGGTCATGAGTTTACCGCCAGTTACAGTAGTGAAGCCTTTCAGACCATCCCGTTTTTCATGATCAAGTAATACGATACCTCGGCTGATATTGCGGCCGCTTCCATCATCATCGACGGAAACCAGTGGTCGTACGCCAGCATAGGCACGAAGTACGCGAGTATTAGCCATGATAGGAGCAAGCTTCGCTCCTTCTTTCAGCAACACGTCGACATCTCGTTCGGTAACATGGAGATCATTAATTTGATCGTAATCGATATGTTCTGATGTCGTTCCGATGAGAGAAATGGTATCTCCAGGCACTAATATATCGGCGTCTGAAGGTTTTCGGCAGCGATTGATGACGAGGTTGTTGATTCGATAATCGAGTATGAGTAACGACCCTTTTGCTGGGAACATTCTGATGCTGAGATCGGCATACTCGCCAATGTTTTGTCCCCATATACCAGCAGCGTTGATGACTTGCTTTGAAAATATTTGAAAGGATTCGTTCTTTTCAGTGTTGTAGCCGTTCACGCCAAGGACTGTATCTTCATGACGTATTAAGGAGGTGACTTTGGTTTTGTTGAATAGAAGCGCTCCGTGCTCGTTGGCATCTAAAACATTAGACGCGCATAAACGAAATGGATCCAATGTGCCATCTGGTACTTGGACCGCCGCTTTTATTTTGGGGTTAACATTAGGTTCCAGCTTAAGGGCTTGTTTAGCCGATAGTCGCTTGGTGGGGATATCCGCTTTGCTACAAGCGTCAACAAATGTGTCCTGAAAGCTAAGGTCGTCTTCAGGTAAGGTAATAAAGAGACCATTTGTATCCTCAACACAATGACGAGCAATGTTTTTAAGTATGCGGTTTTCTTGAATACACTCTTTTGCTGACTCACCATCTGTGACGGCGTAACGAGCTCCGGAATGAAGTAAGCCATGATTACGTCCAGTAGTTCCCGACGCAATATCGTCTTGTTCTAATAAAATGCAACGGATACCACGCAGTGAGCAATCGCGCATGATTCCTGTACCTGTTGCGCCTCCGCCGATGATGACCACATCAGTTTCGAACCGTTTAACCATAGTAAAGTTGGGCCTTGGTGAAATGTCCATAATTATAATGTGCCATTACTTTCATTTAATTTTCGTTAACTTGTTCACATATGAGCGAACGAGTATTTTATGGTTGTTGTGTTGCTCATCATTAACCTTTTATTTTTGCAATCCGTTAAAATACGGGCAGATATACACGGTTAAGACGGTTTAAAAGTATACGTAACAATAGTTCAACATATGACGAGTGATTTATTAGAGTAAATACACCTGTTTTGTGTCAATGCTTTTTGAATGCAAGCGTTAGTGGGGGTGCATTAGAGCAATGTGAGGATATTGTTAATAGTGGTTTTTAAAGTGAAGATCAAAAAATTGATTTAATTAACAAAATAGAGAACATAAAAATAACAAAACGTGCTCGAACGCTCATTAATCGGGTGTGAACGTTTAATCTCATACCTATGTATGCAAAATACGATGCGCAATCAATACAAAAACTAAATTGCACATATTTAATGTAAACAAGGACTCTTACTATGACGAATAGAAAACCCACCTTACTTGGTGAATGTATCGCTGAGTTTATAGGTACCGGACTATTGATATTCTTTGGCGTTGGCTGTGTAGCCGCTTTAGTACTTGCGGGTGCTCAGTTTGGGCAATGGGAAATCAGTATTGTCTGGGGCTTTGGGGTAGCTATTGCTATCTACTGTACAGCAGGTGTGTCAGGAGCGCACATCAACCCCGCTGTCACGATTGCATTGGCGGCTTTTCATGGATTTGATAAAGCCAAGGTTGTGCCTTACATCATCGCTCAAATGTTGGGCGCTTTTTGCTCAGCTGCGTTGGTATACAGTTTGTACAGCAACTTGTTCGTCGATTATGAGATTGCACAGGGCTTTGCGCGCAGCAGCCAAGACGCATTGGCAACGGCAGGAATCTTTTCTACATACCCTCATGCGTCGTTGTCGTTTGCCGGAGCGCTAGCGGTTGAGTTTGTTATCACAGCGGTTCTAATGTTTGCCATTTTAGCACTCGGTGATGAAAACAACGGCGCGGCTCGTGGTGCAATGAACCCTCTACTTATCGGTGTTTTGATTGCTGTCATAGGTGGCTCTCTTGGCCCACTAACAGGTTTTGCAATGAACCCTGCACGTGACTTTGGCCCTAAATTGTTTGCATACCTTGCAGGTTGGGATTACGCGCTCTCAGGTGCTAAAGAGATTCCATACTTTATCGTCCCTATTTTAGGTCCGATTGCTGGCGCATGTTTTGGCGCTTGGGCTTACCCGAAATTTATCGCTCAATACCTGCCAAATACAGGGACAGGTTGCACGATTCCAAATCAGTGTGAAGACACTGAAGAGAATCAAGAAGCGCATGTTTAATACTAAAATTACCAATAGAAATCTCGAAACGAAAAGGAAATGATCATGACTGAGCAAAAATACATAGTCGCGCTAGATCAGGGCACCACAAGTTCAAGAGCGGTTGTACTAGACCACGACGCCAATATTGTTAGCGTTTCTCAGCGTGAGTTCACTCAAATTTACCCACAAGCGGGTTGGGTAGAGCATGATCCAATGGAAATCTATGCGACACAAAGCTCAGTGTTGGTGGAAGCATTGGGCAAATCGGGTATTCGTAGCGACGAAGTAGCCGGTATTGGTATTACAAACCAACGTGAAACAACCATTGTTTGGAACAAAGAAACAGGCAAACCAATTTATAACGCGATTGTTTGGCAATGTCGTCGTACTGCTGCAATCTGTGAGGATCTCAAACAGCGCAATTTAGAAGAATACATTCAAGAAAATACAGGCTTAGTTTTAGATCCTTACTTCTCTGGTACCAAAATCAAATGGATCTTGGACAACGTTGAAGGGGCGCGTGAAGATGCTGCTGCTGGTAAGCTTCTGTTCGGTACGGTTGATACCTGGTTGGTTTGGAAGATGACTCAAGGCCGTGTTCACGTCACAGACTACACCAACGCGTCACGTACGATGCTGTTTAATATCAATACACTTCAATGGGATGAGAAACTGCTTAAGGAAATGGATATTCCATTGTCTATGATGCCTGAGGTGAAGAAATCATCAGAAGTGTATGGTCAAACTAACATTGGTGGTAAAGGAGGTACGCGTATCCCAATCGCTGGTATTGCGGGTGACCAACAAGCCGCACTGTACGGTCAGATGTGCGTTAACGCAGGTCAGGCAAAAAATACCTATGGTACGGGTTGTTTCCTTCTAATGAATACTGGTCAGGAAAAAGTGACGTCTAAGAATGGTTTGCTAACCACTCTCGCTTGTGGGCCAGGGGGCGAACCAGCCTATGCATTGGAAGGTGCAGTCTTTATGGGCGGTGCATCGATCCAATGGCTACGCGATGAAATGAAGTTATTGGCAGACGCAAAAGATTCTGAGTACTTTGCGACTAAAGTTGACACATCGAATGGTGTTTATGTTGTCCCTGCCTTTACTGGTCTGGGTGCTCCATACTGGGATGCATACGCACGTGGTACCATTGTTGGACTGACTCGTGGTGTCAATTCCAACCACATTATCCGTGCCACATTAGAAGGTATTGCTTACCAAACACGTGATGTACTCGATGCCATGCAAGCGGACTCTGGAATTAAGCTTGAAGCACTTCGTGTCGATGGTGGTGCGGTTGCTAATAATTTCTTGATGCAGTTCCAGTCGGATGTACTTGATACACAGGTACTGCGCCCTAAGGTCACTGAAGTCACTGCATTAGGTGCGGCTTATCTTGCAGGTTTGGCAGTGGGTTTCTGGAATAGCTTGGATGAAGTGGCAGACAAAGCAGAAGTGGACAAGACCTTTACCCCTCACCACGATGAAGAAAAACGCAGTCGTCGCTACAAAGGCTGGAAGCGTGCGGTGAAATGCGCACAAGCTTGGGCAGAGATGCACGACGAAGACTAAAACAAAAGGCCCCGGATGAATCCGGGGCCTTTTTTATATCTGCTGATATTCATTCGTTAAGCGGCGCTTTCCGCTTCAGCGCTCTTTTTTTCGCTTTGCATCTTTGCAAGGAAGTAAATGTTAACACAAGCGATGAAGCCGTTAGTCACAACGACTGGCCATGCGTCAATCATAAGACCGTAAGCAGTAAAAAGTGCACAACCAATAAAGTTGAGTACACGTAGCTTAACGATGTCTTTCATGGTTAAAGAGATAGCTACCATGATAGATGCAGCGTAGCCTAAAATTTCAACCATATTCATATCCATAATTTGACCCTCTAAAGTTTGCCGAACCGTGTCGGTACCAATTCTTCTCATCGTGAGATATATGAGGAAGCTCCATGCCTCGAATGGTCTGAATGATTATCTAAATGAAATATAGCAGGGCTAAATGTGTGATGAAAGCCCCAGTTTTGTGTTTGTAGAAGGTTAGCGATTACGCAAACGTTTTACGTGGATTAGTCAATTTTAATAACCAAAAATGTTGGTTATATCTCGACTTTGATTAAAAAAGCCCGCATTGTTTCATGCGGGCTTAACGTGTTAATGATGCAAAAAACTACTTCTTTTTACCTTGCAGTACTTGCTTATCTTCTTCTGTCAGTTCTCGTATACGGCGACTGATGTCACGACGCTCTTTGGAAATTTCGGCGCTTTTGATGATGTGGTCATCAACGCGGTCTTCATAATCGGCTTTCATGTTCTTGATAATGGCGACAATTTCTTCTGGCGTCATCTCTGGTTTGATGTAGTCCATCAGGTTGTCTAACAGGTCTACACGCTTTCGGTTATCGCGAACCTTTTTTTCATTGTCAAGCAACTCGCGCTTTAGCTTATTTTTACGGCGGGCCTGAGCTACAATTTCAAATACACCACTCATAGGTTCCTTTCCTATCTTTACTTACCTTTAACTGTCAATGATTAAAACACAACATTCCTACCGATAACAGTCTTAAGATCAATCATTACAAAGCATTGGTGGATTTATCGCCGATCCAATTAATAGATCATTGAGTAGCAGCTATAGTTCAGGATATGATTTGACTATCAATATCAACTGCTGCCGCAATACTATGCGAACTTCTGACATTATCATTCCCAAACCTACACTCACTGAAGCACCCCAACGTTCCAGTAAACTCGTTGAAGCTTACCGCAAAGAACGCACTTGTCAGGAGATCACCGACGTTGAATTGAATCGTAGTAAAATCGTGATGATCGATGAAAACGGAATCATGAGAAAAGTTCCCATCCTTTCTGAACATTGATTTGGGAAGATTCAAATAAGGAAATAACAATGAGTATAGAACTAAATCCTATTGAAGCCCGTGTAATTGGTTGTTTGATTGAAAAAGAAGTCACCACGCCAGATTACTATCCGTTGACCCTAAATAGCCTTACCAGCGCGTGCAATCAGAAGAGCAATCGTGAACCAGTCATGGCACTGAGTGATATTGACGTTCAACAAGCCATTGATGGACTTATCTCACGTCGTCTAGTCAGTGATGAGAGTGGGTTTAATAGTCGCGCTAGTAAGTTTCAACATCGTTTTTGCAACACTGAATTTGGTGATCTGAAACTGACTAAGCAAGAGAAAGGGATTGTTTGCTGTATGCTGCTTCGTGGTGCTCAAACTCCAGGTGAGTTGCGTACCCGTACTAACCGTTTAGCAGAATTTACGGACGTGAAAGAAGTCGAAGCTGTACTGGAACGAATGGCGGATCGAGAGGAAGGGGCTTTGGTGGTAAAATTGCCACGTGAAGCAGGTAAGCGAGAATCACGTTATATGCATTTGTTCAGTGGTGACGTGGATCTAGAAGCAATGACAGCGATAAGTGCTTCTTCTGTTCAAGCAACGGTGAACGATGATCGTGTCGAGGTCCTTGAACAAGAAGTGGCGATGCTAAAATCGGAAATGGCAGAACTTCGTCAACTTGTCGAGCAACTCACAGCTTAATGTCTCAGTTCAAACAACCTGTAACGTGTTCGGATTGGTACGTTTATCTTATTCGAACACGCTTGAATGCTCTGTATTGTGGTATCACTACGGATGTTGAGCGACGCTACTCTCAACATCAATTAGGCACTGGCGCTAAAGCGTTAAAGGGAAAGGGGCCATTAACACTGGAATGGTCAGCCAAAGTCGGTCAAAGTCGTTCATTTGCCTCAAAAATAGAGTGTCGCGTCAAGAAACTCACGAAATCGCAAAAGGAGCAGTTGATTTCAGGCAGCTCAAATTTAACTGACTTTTTTGATATTGATCTGCTCAATTAAATTCCCATCTTTTTCTGAAATTTGTATTAACCTTGATTATGAGATGTCAAAAAGGTTGATATGGATATGAAATTATTGACAAAAACATCATTATTGATTGTGTCTGGTCTAGCTGTCTTAACTGCGCAAGCAGCAACGGTGGTTCCCGACGGTCGTGGAAATGGCATGGGGAACACGGGAGTCACGACTGCCGATTACGTGTTAGCGCCTTTCTACAACCCAGCTTTGGTAGCGGTATACAGAGATTCTGATAGTTTCGGTATCCTTTTTCCCGGTATTGGAGCCAGAATTCGAGATACAGATAAAACCCTTGAAACCGTTGATGATCTTCAAGATGCAATCAAACAATATGAAGCCAACTCTTCAACGCCGGGCCTTGAAGTGAAAATTAACAGTTATTTGGATCAGCTCTCAGATGATAAACCTCTGGGTGTGAACGGCGGTGTTATAGCGTCTGTTGC
Source organism: Vibrio neptunius (assembly GCA_019339365.1). Lineage (NCBI taxonomy): Bacteria > Pseudomonadati > Pseudomonadota > Gammaproteobacteria > Vibrionales > Vibrionaceae > Vibrio > Vibrio neptunius. The sequence goes on from CP079860.1 coordinate 1,588,677, forward strand.
GTTGCCTCTGGATGCTTTTTCCACAAATTTGTTTTTGCGTGGCTACGCTGATGTCATCGCCAAAACAGATATATCTAGCGGCGGGAATACTCAAACTCGCTATGAAAACTCCCGCGTAGACATGATTGCTTTCGGCTACAGTGAGTTTGGAGTGGCCATTGCTAAGCGCGTGTCTATTTCAGGACAGGATGTTTCGCTTGGTATCTCACCAAAATTTCAAACCTTGCGTACCTACAAGCAAGCCCTAACCGTCGAAAACTTTGATTTGAGTGATTATGATCAAAGCGAAACCAAGGAAAACGCGTTTAATTTGGACCTTGGTGCTGTATGGTTTTATCACCAGTTTCGTGCTGGTATCGCCATAAAAGACTTGTTTTCGCGGGAATTACAGACTCTTGATATCAGTGGTGTGAGTACTTATAAGTTGGATACACAGGCCACCGTTTCAGGTGCCTATGCCTTGGATTACTTCGTTGCAACGGTTGACTGGGATCTCACTAAGCAAGAGCGCTTCAGTGACCAGAATGATGACACTCAATTTTTACGCTTTGGGGTTGAAGGGAATGCGATGGGCTGGGCGCAACTTCGGTTGGGCTATGAGATTGATCTCGAGGACACATTGGACAATTCCATTACCGCTGGTGTGGGCGTTAGCCCCGGTGATTTAGTGAGTTTGGATTTGGCTGGAAGCTATGCAGGTAATAACCAATATGGTGTGTCGGGCAATCTGTCTTTTACCTTTTAAGGGCGATTATGCCACATTGCCTTTTTTGTAAGTTAATGTTTTTAATCAGTTAATATATTGCCGTACAGTCGACCTAGTGCAGATAAAAGAGTACTCTCTAATAAATTAAAAACTAAAGTTAGCTAGTTATCCAGTAAGAGGACAAACAATGTTTAAAACAACGCTCTTATCAATGGCAGTCGTTGCATCAGCGACCAGTTATGCACACACCACACAAGTCCTCAATGGTTACTGGCAATATGATGAGTACCTAAAATCTAACCCCGCGCAGAAACAGCTAACGGATGCGCTCTCAGAGACAGTGCGAAACGATCCAACTCCGATCATGTTGAAACAAGATAAACCGGTTTCGATCGCTGTGATTTATCCGGGGCAACAAATTTCTGATTACTGGGTGAGAAACATCCAAGCCTTTGAAACTCGACTCGAAAAATTAGGTATCAAATACAATATCAATCAGGTGTTCACTCGTCCTAATCTTGATGTAAGGCAGCAAAGCTTATCGTTGTTAGAAGCCGTACAAAACAAAACGGACTATCTCATTTTTACGTTAGATACGACCCGGCACCGAAAATTTATTGAACATGTACTCAGTTCGACAAACACCAAACTCATTTTACAAAACATCACAACGCCTGTGCGCGCTTGGGATGATCAACAGCCTTTCATGTATGTGGGGTTTGATCACATCAAGGGAGCTCGCCTTTTGGAGCAATACTATAAAGATGTCATTCCGAAGGAGAGCCGCTATTCCGTACTTTATTTCTCTGAAGGGTACGTGAGTGATGCTCGGGGTGATACTTTTATTGAAGAGATGAGCCATCATGATTCTTATCAGCTATCTTCTTCTTATTACACAAACGCTACTCGCGAATCAGGTTTCAACGCTGCCATGAAAGCGATTGAGAAGGACCCGAGTATTTCTTTTATTTATGCATGCTCAACTGACGTTGCGCTCGGTGCCTCTGAAGCTCTTAAGTCTATGAAAAGGGGAGATATCCTCATAAACGGCTGGGGTGGAGGAAGTGCTGAACTTGAAGCGATTGCGAAAGGCGATTTGGATGTCACTGCGATGAGAATGAACGATGATACTGGTATTGCAATGGCTGAAGCGATCAAGTGGGATTTAGAAGGCAAAGATGTGCCTCATGTCTATTCTGGTGATTTTGAAGTGGTGACTAAGGCTGACAGCCAGGAAAACGTGAATAAGTTAAAGCAGAGAGCATTTAGGTACTCGGATCAATAATGGCATTATTATCGCAGCGAGGCAGCAAAAGCCGCCTCGCCACATTACTTACCCGTTCGATATTCCTCACCATAGGGGTCCTCTCTTTGGTGATGGTATTTCAGAACTATCAGGTAAATCGCCAAGTCGTTTCCCAAGAGGTTGCGCGTTCGAAATTGCAGACGCAAAGCCTTGTGCAACAAATCTTCAACTTTAGACTTAAAGCTCTAGAAATTCAGCAAGACAGTTATAGCCGAAACGAATCATTAGTTGACGCTTTTGTCAGGGCCAATGTGACTGGACTGGACCGATTTTTTAATGGTATTGATCAAGCTAAACCCGAACTGGCCCCAGATTTTCGTTTTATTACCTCTGAAAAAAAGATGATATGGGACGACGCCAATTATCAGTTTTACGGTATTTCGCCAGAGCAGCTAGCGCATCTCAGTAATGAAATGACCACAGGAGGGAGCTGGCATCTGTCACAAACGCCCTCGTTGTTGGGTACTCGTTACCTGATGATACGTCGAGTACCAATCATCAATATGGTTTCTGGTGAAGTATTGGGCTATCTGCACATCGGCGTAGTACTTAACAACAATTTCGCGCTAATTAATGCGTTACAGAAAGGCGGGAATGCCGATCAAGTCCTACTGGCTGTTGGGTCAGAAGTCATCGCCTCTAGTACGAAAGACAAGGAGTTTCGTCATATTGATTTTTTAGAGCAATCGGCTGCTGACTTGACCGCTGGTCAATACATGGTGTCTAAAACCGATCTAACGATCAGCAATGTTACGACGTTTTTATCTATTTATACCATTCAAGATAACAAGCCAATTGTTACTTTAGTGAACAGCCACTATATGTGGGTGGCGCTCGCAGCATTACTATTAATCGTTATAGCGATATATAGCCGTATATGGTTGGGTAAGCGGGTATCCAAAGAACTGTCTAAGCTGATGAGCTATACCGAAAACACCGTTGAATCAAGAATCACCTACACATTTCCTGGCTCGTCGATCGAAGAGTTTGACCAGATTGGACATTCATTTGAACGCTCTTTCCAAAGGTTAAGCGAACAAGAGAAGCAATTTGCTGATTTGTTCAACTTCTCCCTTTCTCCGATTACTCTGTGGAATGTTGATGGTAAACTCCTGAGAATCAATCCATCTGCTGAGCGTAGTTTTAGAAGAGACACAGGTTCAGAACAAGATGATTACCATCTGTTAGTTGAAAAGCTTGGACCGCATATTCGAATGTGTGCCAAAGGCGCGACGTTAACGGGCATTAATATTGCGATAAGAGATAAGACCTACCGCTGGAATCTATCTCCAATATTTATTGATAAGGGAATTAATAATGTCATGGCGCAAGGCCAGGACGTCACTAGCTTTGTAGAAGCAGAGATTCAAAGCCAAACCGCTAGAAAAGAGGCAGAGGAGTCGGCCCGGGTTAGGGCTGACTTCTTAGCTAAGATGAGCCATGAACTTAGAACGCCACTCAATGGTATTTTAGGCGTGTCTCAGTTGCTGAAAGGGAAGCTGTCTAATACCGAAGATATTGAGCATCTTGATGTGCTGTGTAATAGCGGCGAACACCTTCTTGCTGTACTGAATGATATTTTGGATTTTTCCAAAATTGAGCAGGGCAAATTCCATATCCAGTCGGCAGATTTTAGACTGATTGAGTTAATTAGTGCGGTTGAGAAGATTTATACACCTCTTTGCGATGAAAAAGGCATTGGCTTCGAAGTCGACACTAATGTGAGTAATGCAACATTTGCGCACAGTGATCAGGTACGACTTAACCAGATTCTATTCAATCTAGTTAGTAATGCGATTAAATTTACTCATGAGGGGCATGTTACCGTATCACTGTATTGTAATGAAGATGATCACAACCCTCATCTCAATATCAGTGTCTCGGATACTGGTATCGGTATTGAGCGTGAGCGAATTTCGCATATTTTTGAACCGTTTGTTCAAGCCGAAACCACCACCACTCGAGAATACGGTGGGAGTGGCCTAGGTTTAGCTATTGTTCATAGCTTAGTTGAAATGTTGAATGGCCATATTGATATCGAAAGCTCCATTGGACAGGGCACTAAGTTTAGCTTGGTCGTACCAATAGAATTGACCGAGTCAGTTGAGCAGCTCGAAGCAAATACGTTGTTGGCAGATCCTGAGACGCTGTTTGATAGAACCCTAAAGGTTTTACTTGTTGAAGATAATCATACCAATGCGTTTATCGCTAAAGCGTTCTGTGAGAAATACGGTATGGAGGTGGTTTGGGTTCAGGATGGGCACAATGCGATTAGCCATCTGAAGAAGTCAGAAAACATAGATTTAATCTTGATGGATAATCAGCTGCCAAACCTCGGTGGGATTGAAACGACCAAAATTATCCGTGAGGACTTGCAGTTAGACATTCCAATATTCGCCTGTACGGCGGACGGAATGCAAGATACTAAACGTGCGTTTTTAAGTGTTGGTGCCGACTATGTGATCGTCAAGCCGATCAAAGAGCTCGCGTTGAATCAGGCGTTCATTCATTTCAAAGACGAATTCCTTACCAAACTAGAAGAGTGTTGACAACGCAGATTGCTCAAGCAGTTCTTGCTTTAGTTGGTCCGAGAGTTGAATGTTTTTATTGAATTTGACACCAAATCGATGGCCTTTCTTTTCTTTCTGAATACCGACAATCGTATATTTCAGGTCTTCTGGGAGTAGCTCATCCAGTGGAGTGTACAACTCTAGAGTGCTGCTTTTGCTTAACTCACTCTCACCTGAAATGAAAAATGCGCACCCAGACACTGAAAAATCAACCATCGTTGCTTTGTAGCTGATGGTATTGGATTTGACTTCAATAGGAAAGTCCATAGCGTATCGCTCGTGCTCGCGTATAGGTTTTGAAGCAAAGTGCTGAGGCAAACGAAGGAAAATCAGAGGTACGGGGGAGCTGATTTGAGAAATAACAGAGGTTTTAAAAGCAACGACATGGCCAAGTTTGGTGTTCGTTATTCCCCTTATCACGATTGATGCATTGTTTATTTTTCTCATGACAAGTGATTCAGTTACTTTCTGAGGTAAATCAATGATGAGAAATTGATTGGTTTTGCAGCCGATGTAGTGAGTGCTAAACGGGTACTGATCGGCAGGGCCAAACTCAATAGTTGCAGAGAGTCGCATTCCAGGGATAAGTAATTTAACAAGTTCAGTTGCGGTGTCTTTTACAGAGGGCATGGTAGAAATATCTTAAGTATTATTTTAACGACATCTGTTTAAATATACTCCCTCTGTGAATAAGTGACACTTCTGAAGCTAAAAACAGGGGGCTTAGCCCCCAATTTGTTATGCACATTGTTCGTGGATGCTGTAATCTGTTCCATCGAGATAGCTTTCAATAGCTTGATAACATTCTTGGTCGCACAATAGATGAAGCTTACTTCGGCGTTTTAAAACATCTTCAGCATTGGTGCCAAGCTCATGCTTTACCAGATAGTCGATTTCTTTTTGATAGATTCCTGCAGAGAACTTGATACCAAGATCTTGTTCTGTGCTTACACCTTCTAGAAGCTGTTCTACACGGCTGCCGTAAGCTCTTAGCCAGCGTAAGCGTGTTTCATTGCCTATAAATGGAACTTGCTTCGCTAATTGAACTTCCATCTTTTCCCATGTGAAGTCTTCGCCACCAGGAAGTGGGGCGTTCTTAGTCCAAGACTCTTTCAAGTTGAAGTATGGAGAAAGGTGCTGCATTGCGGACTCAGAGAGCTTTCTGTATGTGGTTAATTTGCCGCCAAAAATAGACAATAAAGGGGCTTCGCCTTCTTTATGATCCAACGCTAAGGTGTAATCTCGGGTGATGGCTTGCGGTGAATCAGATTCATCATCACAAAGTGGTCGGACGCCGCTAAAGTCACTAATGATATCGTCAATAGTAATTTGTTTACGAAAATGCTGGTTAGTCACATCGATCAGGTATTGTTTTTCTTCATCGCTAATCGCGACTTTACGAGGATCGCCTTTGTATTCAACATCGGTGGTACCGATCATTGAGAACTTGCCGAGATAAGGAATCACAAACACAATGCGGTTATCTTCATTTTGCATGATATAAGCTTGTTCTTCATCATGAATTTTTGGAACGATGATGTGAGAGCCCTTAATCAAGCGAATACCGTAAGGAGAGGGTAGTTTTGTGTTTTCTGTTAGAAACTCTTTAACCCAAGGGCCAGTGGCATTAACCAACGCTTTAGCTTTTCTGAAGAAGGTCTTGCAGGTACGTTGGTCATACAGTTCAACGTGCCAGATGCCCTCGATACGCTGCGCTTTCGTTACCTGACAATAGTTGCTCACTTCTGCACCCAGCTCTTGAGCTTGGATGATGTTAAGTATTACTAGTCGCGCATCGTCAACCCAGCAATCAGAGTATTCAAAGCCCACTTTGAGTTCAGGTAAGGTAACATTCTGGTTATCTAATTGGATTTTCTTACTACTCGGTAAAGAAGTGCGCTTTCCCAGATGGTCATAGAGGAATAAACCCGCTCTGATCATCCATGCAGGACGAAGAAATGGTCGGTGGGGCAACCTAAAACGCATGGGAAAAGCAATGTGTGGTGCTTTAGCAAGTAAGACTTCACGTTCTGCTAAAGCTTCACCCACCAAGCGGAATTCATAATGTTCTAGATACCTAAGTCCACCATGAATCAATTTTGAACTGGCTGAAGATGTCGCACCGGCAAAGTCCTTAGTTTCATAAAGGCCAACTTTTAGGCCACGACCAGCGGCGTCTACAGCGATACCAGCACCATTGATACCACCACCGACGACGATTAAGTCTAGTAATTCTTGTTCTTTCTGTTCTTTTAAGTAACTAATGGTCATCTTTTCGCTTCCTAATGTTCGTACGAGCATTTGTTTTTCGGAATATAATCATATTGTAGTCGATGATGTTAGGTTTAACCTAAAGAAATATGATTCTAGATCATTCATGAGAAAGAATTGCGAAAGCAAAACGAAATTTTTTATGAAAAATGAAAGTGTAAAGAATAAAAAAAGCCCTCGACTAGGCGAGGGCTAACGATAAGAAAGTTCGATTGTTATCTGGCGAGCTTTTGGTGAGCTTTAGAGAAATGTCCAGCGCAAAACGCGCCTACGATGGAAAGTTCACCAGCGAGACAAAGCACGGCCGATACTTCTGCTAGAGCTTTAGCATTACCTGAGCCATATAACCCCATGAGCTCTAAACAGGCTTTTTGGCTAGGTAGGTGAGTGCCTCCACCCACAGTACCCACCATGAGATTTGGCAGTGTAACGCATGCATAAAGGCCACCTTGTTTATTCATCTCCATGCGTGTGATTCCTATCGCGGACTCCGCAACACAGGCAGCATCTTGACCACAAGCAATATACAAAGCGGCTAGTGCATTGGCGTAATGTGCGTTAACCCCAATAGATCCACTTAATGCGGCTCCTGTGGTTGTCATCTGGCCAAACTTGACCATTTTTTCTGGTGTAGTGTGGAGAAATTTTTCAACCAACTCTTTTGAAAGGTTGACTTCGGCTGTGACCTTTTTGCCACGCACATGACGCAAAGTATGGGTATTCGGTTTTTTGTCTCCTGAGAGGTTGCCATCAAGGAACGCATCCTCAGGTTCAATAGGTGAATGCTTAAGTATGTAATTGAAAACTTCGTTGGTCGCGATTGTGACCATATTCTGCCCAGAGGCGTCGCCAGTATAGAACTCGAATACAAGGTAAACGTGATTGCCTTCTATATTGACGTTAATATCGTGAAGTTGTCCATGCGATGTCGTAGACTCCGCGACTTGCTTAAAATGGTCGTATTGTGTCACCACCCAAGCGACAAACCGACCAGCATCGACGAGTTGTTGAAACTCGAACACTGGTGTTCTAGTCACACCTTCATTCAATAACATGGCACTTGCACCGCCAGCGGCTGTAATCAATTGAGCACCACGGTTGTATGAAGCAACCAAGGCGGCCTCGGTCGTGGCTAGAGGTACATGATAATCGCGTTTGGCGTGGAGGCCATTGACGCGCAATGGGCCCGCGACACCTACAGGTAGTTTTACTGTGCCTATAAAGTGCTCAATGTTCTTGTTGTACACATCTGATTGTTGGGCTGTGACCGGATCGAGCAATGCTTCCTTGGAGGTAAATGCGCCTAGTTTATCCCATCGCTTGACTATGTTCTTTTCAGAAATATAAGGGCTGGGCGTTAAACGTATTGCAGTGCGCTCGAAGTGGGGTTTGAGTTGTTGTTCAAGGTGATCGGATTGTGGCCCTTGGTTGAAAACAGTATCGTTGTCACGGTGAGACAAATTGAGTTTAGGCATGGTGAAAACAAAATGAAAATTATCAGTGGATTCTAGCGTCTCTGGGCGGGAAGACAACTGCTGTTTTACTATCGATTCAAATTTAACGCTATACGTGTATATCTAGCAGTGTTCCTATCATGTCCTGATCTCGTTGCAGAACATTAGTGCCTATATGGCTGTATTGTTCAGCCTGAGTCAGTTTGATTAAAGGCTCTACTGAGGGTTCTGGTTGTTTAAATTCAACCTTGTTGAACTCATAGGAGTCGTCTTTTTGAACAGGAGGAGTATGCTGGGCCTGATTGATTTCGCGTGCAGCTTCATCTGCCATGTTCGATGACTGCGTAATCAGCTGATAGCCGGCCTGTACTGAGGAAACTGACATAGACACCCCCTGTATAATGTAAGCTTAAGGTGTATTTGCGTTTTTGGCAAGTTGTGCTAAGAAAACAGACTAGCGATGAGCTTTTGCTCTTCATCTGTAATCAGAACACGGTTCGAACCTTCCAGTGTTTGTGTAATTTCGCCTCTGAGTTTATGTAACTGTTGCGGACTCAAAGTTTTTATTTGCTGTTTGAACAGTTCAAACTGTTTAGAGTTCATAGTCTGCTGCCTCCGAATCAATCTAGACTTTTGGCTCGAAAAGCAAGAGATGCTTCCTTTCATCTTCTTACTCCCGTAAGAATCATGTCACTCTAGTTTATGGGAAAGTGGTTAAATTATGTCCGGGTAATGTCAGGGAGTGTAAAGAAAAGGTGAGGTGGGCAGCATTGCTGCCTACTTTAATTAGTGTTCCTTGTTGGTAGTGTCTGAATGACTCACGCGCACTGCGAACTTGCTTGCCAATGAATGTAATTCTGGAAGCATTCGGTATATTAGATACAATTGCTGCAAAACCATTTTTGCCGAATTGTCATCTTCTTCACGCCATTCAGCCAATCTAGCCTCTAGCGCGGGATCGTCAATTGTGGTGGTATCACAACTATCACAATGATCGTTCAACTGATTGACCAGGACATCTAGGTGCTGATGAATCACTCGGTGTGCGTCGAGCACAAGTCTATGCGTATCCTCATCATTGATTCTTGTCCTGTGCGCACCTAATGCTGAAATATAGCTTAGCAAGGCATGACTGAGTGTCAGAAAGCGAAAACTTTCGTCGACTGCGGATCGATAACGCCCTGGCTCTGCCAACATGGAACTGATGGCATTGGTCAGGTTTGCGTCGTGGTTGTGAGCACTTCTTCTTGCTATTCGATAGGTTAAACTATCTTTTTACCAATCCGATATTGGCCGATGATCTGTGCGAGGTAGCTGCGATTTGCTTGAATCGAATCTGCCATGGCAATGTGGAGCCGTTTTGATTGCCAGTCAGGCAGAATAAGAGCGACGGCGACTACTGCCAAAGCGCAGCCAATAATTGTATCGGCCAAGCGTGGTAAAACAACAGCATAGCCATCTCCAAGTTGGTGGAAGCAGAATAAAACCAACACAGTGATGAAGCCCGTTGCGTAACCATAATTTGCTAGTCGGAAAGCAAAGAACGCAACACCGGAGACGACAATAAAAACTAATTGGCTTTCCTGAGAAGGGAAAAAAAGTTAACAAGGGTACACCAATCAGTAAGCCCACAATGGTGCCTAACACTCGAGCAACGAGTTTCTGTCGCGTAGCACTGTAGTTAGGCTGACATACGAACAAGGTTGTCAGCAGGATCCAGTAACCTCTTTCGATACCGAAAGCTTGGATGATGCCATAACCAGCAGTTAGGGCGATAGACATCCGAATTGCATGACGAAACAACATCGAATCTTGATTTAGATTGGATGTGATACGTAGCCACATCGCTTTAAGTGTGTGAACCTCTGTATCATCAAGTACATCTTCTTCTAGTGCACTAGCATCGGGGTTAGTGATGTTGCTAAGTTGCTTTTCTACTGTCGCGAGGTTTTTGAAAAGGTAGCTGAGCTGATGTATAAGGGACTTCCACTGGGGATTATTTTGTTCCTGTAGGTGCGTAAGAGAGCTCATTAACTCATCCAATGCAACGACGGAGTCCTCGCTGTGTTGATACTCTTTGCCTAATCGGATGGCTTGAGCGACGTTTCGACATGCTTTGGCTTGGCTTTCCAGTAAATGTTTAAATCTGAACAAGACATCTGAGCGTCCAAAGTGTTCAGCCAACTCCTGATAACGGTAATGACTTGAGCTGACCCGTTCATGAATATCCTGTGCAAGAAAGTAAATATTGAGAAATCGGTCGCTTGCAACATCAACATGCCCCCGTTTTGAACGGCTTAGCAATGTAGCTTTACACAGGTTTAATGCTGTGACAGTGGCTGCGTTTAGCGTCGCTTGCTTAATCCGGAATGGTTGCGGCTCGAGATTGGTTACAGGGTGGAATAATTGACTTCTAGACTCAAGGTAGTTGGCCAACTGAAGAAAAACGGTTGCTAAGCTTTGCTGAACAGGTTGCATTGGCCACAATGCTGACCAAACCATCGACATAAAAAAATACCATGCTGCACCTGAAAGTAACATTATGGGCTGTAGCCATATGTTGGTGCTCTCATGGGCGCCTAGCATTGTATATATGGCGATAAGCAATGAGCCAAACGCTATACTGGCGTATCTAGGGCCAATGGCGCCTAACATGATAAAGCCAAATGTGGATACAAACAGCCCTAAGGCAAAGAGTATAGGGGTATCAAATAACAGCTCAATCGATAATGACGCGATGGCAAAACACGCCAATGTTAAAGTGATCGATTTGAGCCGGCCGCTGAATTTATCATCATTTTCGGCCAACGCTGCCGCAATAACGCCGAGAATGAGAGGAATGATGTAAGCGTCAATGGGGTAATACCAACTGGGAATGACCACTCCCAGCAGAGTCACCATAATAAGCAGGCTGTAGTTAATGGTTTTGTTTACCCAATAAAGGCGAAGCTGGCTAAAAAATTGCACGTTATCGATTCTTAGAGTTATTGTAGATTAACTATTGTATCTAATAGTCAATGGTAAACTTCTGATACAGATAAAGAAACAAGTGTGTTTGATTAACTTTTCTACACAGTGAGCTTAGCAGGAGATATTGACAGGATCTTTTCATTCTTCAATCCTGTTGAGTTATCATGGCAGCAATTGAATTCAAGGGCAAAACAAGAATGCAGCTAATCGCCAACAAGACTGCGCAATATCTCATCCAAAATGAGTACCATCAGGTTTCTATCGAGTCTGACTTTCTCGTATTATGTTCCGCAACTTGTGAAGAGCGTATTCCATTTAACGTTTGGAATGGCAAAGTGAAGCTCAAGCGAGGGTTGTGTTGGGGAGGCTTGCAGTTCTTTGCACACCCAGAAGATGGCCGACAGCATTCTTGGTTGATTCAGGGATTACCTTGGGAATCGTGCAGAGAGTTTGCCAGACTGGCTGTCGCCTCTTATCAGAAATGGCACCATCACCAATGTACACAGCTTAATCAATTCCTACCTGAGTGGGAAATGGAAATTCGAGGATTCGAACGTCAACCCTCTTTTTTGACGCATTCGACCGTAGATACTTGGCTTGATAAGCTGAAGCGTGATTTCTCTAGCATGGATATGGCACTGGAAGACGCCATGTTGAGAATGCCAGAAAGAATGGCCACTGTGTTACCGTGGATCGCGCAAACCGATGAAGTTATCGCCTCGCGTAATCGGGATTGGATGGTGACGGAACTTGATAATTGGAAAGTGCTTTTTCGCAAATAGAATCTTCGCCACTTAATTTGTCCCAACAACAAGCGGTTTTGCTTAATGATGATAATAACCTCGTTTTAGCTGGAGCAGGATCAGGTAAAACCAGTGTTTTAACAACAAGGGTTGCTTATCTATTACAAAGCCATCTTGCACAGGCTGAAGATATACTCATGCTTGCGTTTGGGCGAGATGCGGCTGAGGAAATGAAGCAGCGTCTTGAGAACAAAATAGGTTTGAGTGCAGAGAGTGTTACTGTAAACACATTTCACCAGTTAGGCTTAAAAGTCCTCAACCACGTTGAAAAACAGCCTGTCACTATTTCTCCCATTGCGTTAGATGACAAGCTCAAAAGTGCGTGGTGTGTTGATTGGCTTAAAAGCACTGGATGACGCCTACGGCTTTTAAACGTTGGCAAAAGCACCTTCAAAAATGGCCAATAGCCTATTTAGCTGGGGATGATGAGCTCGGCAGTCATGTAGAAAACCCCAAATTGATCGCTTGGCTAAACCAACAACTCACGCAACTTTCAGCCATGGGTTGTACAAAGAAAGAGATTCAGCAAAAGCTAGTGGAACATAGTGATTATACGCGATTAAACAGTGAACTCGCTCTTGTATGGCCCTGTTATCAGGCATGGCTTGAGATGCTTAAATCAGAAGGCCACATTGATTTCAATATTATGATCACTCAAGCGACAAAGCATGTGAACAAAGGTAAGTTTCATTCGCCTTGGAAGTACATTATGATTGATGAATATCAGGATATCTCACCTCAACGCTTGGCCTTGGTTGAAGCATTATGTAACCAGAAGGATGAGCGCAATTGTGTGCTGTTTGCTGTAGGGGATGACTGGCAGTCCATTTACGAATTCGCGGGTGCAGATGTTGAACTGACGACAGGATTTGCAGAGCGTTTCCCGCACTCAACGATACATCACCTAGATACAACCTATCGCTTTAACAATCAGATAGGCGAAGTAGCGAACCAATTTGTACAACAAAACCCTTCTCAATTGGTTAAAGTGCTGCAAAGTCATAAAGAGCAAAAATCAAAAGCCGTTACTTTAGCACCGAGTAGTTCCGTTGAGAAAATCTTAGATGAACTCAATCACAAAGCCAAAGGCACTCAGACAGTATTACTCCTCGGCAGAAATCATTATCACAAGCCAGAGCTTCTTTCTGAATGGCAGAAACAGTTCGCTTTGCTGTCGATTGAATTTATGACCTGCCATGCAAGTAAAGGTAAGGAAGCCGATTTTGTCATTGTACTTTCTGTTGATGAAGGTCAGTTTCCTGCTCGTGTTAAAGCTCTCCACATTGATGGCGCGCTAACGCAGTCGGGTGATACTTTCCCTTATGCTGAAGAGAGACGATTGTTTTACGTCGCGTTAACTCGAGCAAAGAAAAAGGTATGGGTAACATACACGGGACTAGGCTCTAGCTTCGTCAAAGAGCTGATTGAACAAGATTATCCGGTAATAGTTAAGAAATAGAGCGGTGAATTAAGTATGAGTGAACAGTTCTGTATTACGCTAACGACCACAAATAATGATGAAATCAAACAGAAAATCATCGACTTAATATTGAAAAAGGACTGGCGGCCTGCATTCAGACCATGCCAGTCAATAGCCATTATATTTGGGAGGGTGAAGTGTGCTGTGACAACGAAAGTCTGTTGATCATCAAAACCAGAAAAGCCTGCTACGCGGAACTTGAACAAGTGATCGTTTCCAATCATAACTACGAGGTGCCTCAAGTTGTTCAAGTTCCTTTTAATGAAGGGTTTAATCCTTACCTTACTTGGATTGAAGAAAGCACCCGCTGCTGAGAAACCAGCAAGCTTAGAGCAGTGAGCGCTCCGAGCGTATCCATAAGCATGTCTTTTTGCGCATCCCAAATATCACCCTGAGAACCTAAAAACGCGATGCCTTCGTCGCCTCCTGCGATCGCTGCGTACCACCATTCTACTATTTCATAGCCTGCAGCCAGAGACATGATTGCAAATAGAGCAAAAGCGGTTGCTAGCTTTGTGTTCATTAATTGTTTTTTGATTAAGTATTCGGCAATAGGGTACGCGTATAACCCAATAGAAAAGTGCGCCACCCGATCAAAATGGTTTCTTTCTGAACCGATTAAGTTGCTAAACCAATCAAATGGTACTTCAGCAAATGTGTATTTGGCGCCAATGGTGTGCAATGTCAGCCAGATAAACATCAGACAGTATGCGGTTCTAGAAAACTGAAATTGGCGCGATACAAGCCAGATAAGTACCAGAATAGCAATTGCGGGAATGATTTCAGCTATCCAAACTGCGCGCGAAGATGGCTCGAAAGCGGAAAACAAAAAGACCAGAACGTAGGTAGTAGTTAAACCACTTAAAAGCGAAAATGAAGACCTGTTGTTAGAGTTCATTGAAAGATTTCCTGAATACATTTCTCTATATCATGCCATTTAATAAAACGGTGTTCAATTGCTCATTTGAACGTTTTCGTCAACTGATAATTAACTATTTATGTTGAAACGCTTAAACATCGCACATTTAACACTCAAACTGTCTGTTTCATTTCATCAAAGTTTGATTTACCTATATGTCACACTTAAAATCTCCGCTCAAACTATTAAATAACTACTCAAAGTAAAGCCATGAAACTGGAAACTGTCGATTACCTTGCTGAAGATGCTGCTCAGCAATTTGTTACCTCACTGCGTGAGACTGGATTCGGTGTATTGAAAAACCACCCGATTCCTAAAGAGCTTGTCGAGTCTATCTATGAGAACTGGTATCAGTTCTTTATGACTGAGCGCAAGAACGAGTTTACTTATAATGTTGAAACTCAAGACGGTTACTTCCCACCTTCAGTTTCTGAAGTCGCAAAAGGGCATACAGTTAAGGATATTAAAGAATACTTCCATGTATATCCTTGGGGGCAAATGCCAGAAGAGCTTAAAGAACAGATCATGGATTACTATGATCGTGCCAACAAGTTCGCTCAAGAACTATTAGGTTGGGTTGAAGCTTATGCACCAAAAGATGTACAGGAGAAATTCTCTGTTGCCTTGTCTGACATGATTGATGGGAGCGACAAAACGCTGCTGCGTGTTCTTCATTACCCACCAATGACTGGTGAAGAAGAACCAGGTGCAATCCGTGCAGCGGCGCATGAAGACATTAACCTGCTAACGGTTCTTCCAGCCGCGAACGAACCAGGTTTGCAGGTAAAGAGTAAAGAGGGTAGCTGGATCGATGTGCCATGTGATTTTGGTAGCCTGATCATTAATATTGGCGACATGCTTCAAGAAGCATCGGGTGGTTACTTCCCATCGACAACGCACCGAGTGATCAACCCAACCGGTGCACGTCAGGAAACGTCACGCATTTCGCTGCCACTGTTTCTCCACCCTAAACCAGAAGTTGTGTTGTCAGAGCGCCATACCGCCGACAGCTACTTAATGGAAAGACTACGTGAACTAGGGGTAATCTAATCCCTCGTTACTGAGAAAGGGCCAGCAATAGCTGGCTCTTTTTTTTGGGTCGCGATCCTCAAATCTGAGATATTCACTCGACAAACGGTGCATTTTGGATTTTCATTAGAAATAAACCCCAATCAGAGTACATATGAACGAGCATCATGAAGTTGCGGCCCAGTTCCAGCAGTATATGGAAAACCCTCTACTGTGGCCTATTATGGAAATTCTCAGAAAACAGCCTTCAGGATGGAAAGTTCATACACTATCTTCCCATCTCAGCGAGCTAGAGCTACTGCCAGTGCTAGACGGTTCGCCCGAGAAAGACCTCTTCAAACGCAATTTTCTTATTATGAATGCATTGTACCAATTGCAAGAAACCTTGTACCCAGACAATTGGCTACAGGTGCAAGCGATGGATATCGTACTGATGCCTCAATCTAGAGTCTTTGGACATGAAGTTGATCATGAAGATCCTTTGCGTGATTATTATCTCGATTGGCATAATTACGAAGCAGAAGAGGGGGAAGTCAAGAGGCTGCTGAATGAGTTCTGGACTCGTTATCGTGAATTTGTTGGCAGTACTAACGGCGGTGACATGGATCGAGCGAAAGCGTTGTCGTTGTTTAAACTTCCACACGACGCGAGCCCAACGGAAATCCGCAAAACTTGGCGTAAACTTGCGCTGAAATGGCACCCCGATAGAGAAAACGGAAATAGTGATCGCTTCCGCGTACTTTGTGAAGCTTGGCATGTATTAAGACATTGAAAAAAGCGCCTTATTGAATAAGGCGCTTTTTCGTTAATTTGCTGATTTGAACTGCGATTTTCTCATTCGGTTCAATGCTGCCATCGCATCTACGGTGCGTGGTTTGGCCAAGTCACCCTGATTCGGCATGTTCTTAGACCAATCACCTTCAAGCATTTTCTGTATTTCCTTAGCTGGATTGTTCGACCAGCCTGGCAATTGCGCTAGCTGAAACCACAACCAACCGATGGCGTTAATTTCAGAGCTGGATTCCAGCTGTTCCAGCGCAGACAGGTCGGTAAACTCTTTACCAAATCGTAAAGAGTCGACGCCTTTCGCTGAAACTCGGAATTTTCCGTCGGCGAGAATTTTTTTGTAGAGCAACTCGATTCAAAGATCTTGGTCGGAATGTCCTAAGCTCGTTCTCACACTCGTTGTTTCGTTCTGTAGGGTGTTGTTTTACAACTTGTCGTGCTTTTTCCGTTACATCGACGGCTTGATAATCGTGCATTTGAATCACAGTATCAGCTACGTCTAGGTAATCGCCAGAACCCCCCATAACAATAACCGTTGACACGTCAAGTTCGTCACGCAATTGACCAATGCGGTCAACCAAAGGCGTGATTGGCTCGTCACCCTTACTAACTAACGCTTGCATGCGTTCATCTCGGATCATGAAGTTTGTTGCGGACGTGTCTTCGTCAATCAGAATACCTTGAACGCCAGCCTCAATTGATTCCTGTAGCCAAGCCGCCTGAGAGGTTGAACCTGATGCATCTTGTGTCGTGAAATCTTCGGTATCACGTTGCATTGGAAGATGATTGATATAGTTAGAAAGATTGAGGCTATGTACGCATCGACCGTCTTCTGCTCGAATTTTCATTGCATTTAGATTCGTTACAATACGCTCGCGGCCATCACCCGGAATATGGTTGTAAATGGAACGCTCTATGGCATTCAGAAGAGTAGATTTACCGTGGAATCCACCACCGACGATTAAAGTAATGCCTTTATGGATGCCTAAACCAGTGATTTCGCCTTGGTTTGGTGTTGCGATAGTCACCTGCAAAGACTCTGGTGCAGTTAGCGCGACTGCGTCTTTCATGGGTAAATCACAGTTACCAGCCACTCGAGGTAGAACAGAACCATTACCAACGAACGCAACCAAGTTATACTCATCTAACTTACTGCGAATGAATTCTTGGTCTTCAACGATTTGACAGTGGTGAACCAGTGCATCTTTATCCAATTCACGCTCTAGTGTGGCACGACGGATAAACTTAGGTAAGTGGAAGGTCAGGATGTTGTTCGCCTTTTTACCCAATACCGAGCGGCCTTCGGCTGGCAGATTAACGCGGAATCGAAGTTCGATACCTTCGTCTGTGAATAACACGGAAGTGCTATCCATAACAGTTTGACCGGTAAGGGCGATACTTACGCTGTTTTCTTGCTTGGCGAACTCAGCAAAACTACGTGCAATGAAATCACGTGCTGCTACTTGATAGGCACAGGACGTTTCGCGTAGCCACTGCAATCCTGTCAGTGACCATGGTCTAACCGCTCTCACTCGCGACGCTGAAGCGTAAGGGTCTGCCTGAACATGGTCGATGAAAAGGCGTAATCGCCGAAGTCATATTGACCTTTTATCTGCTGATAAGCGCGATAATTCTGTTTTTCGATTTTTTTTAACGTAGCGGTTAGCTGGTCCATAAGACGTTCTCAAGCGAGATAAACAAAGGCGAGGATTATAAGAATCGCTCGCCACAGAGTAAAGGATTAAGCTACTGATAGGTAATGTTTGTACTTCCTGGGTAGTTTTGGCTCAATAGACTGGTTTCAAATTCGTCGCATGGCATAGGTTTACCGTAGAAGTAACCTTGCCCATATTCACAACCTTCGCTAATGATAAAGTTTTCTTGAGTTACGCTTTCTATGCCTTCAACCGTAACGGCGAGGTTTAGCTTTTTTGCAACATGGATGATGGATCTGACGATCTCTTTATCTTCTTCGCTTTCGTCTAATTGTTGGACGAAACTTTTATCTACTTTAATGGCATCAAATGGAAACTTCTTCAGGTAATTAAAGGATGAGTATCCTGTGCCAAAGTCATCAAGTGACAGCGTCACTCCTAGGCGATTTAAACCGGTTAAGGTATTGAGTGCTATGGCTTCATCAGCGATCAAGCCGCTTTCCGTAATTTCAAGCTCGAGGAATTTTGCTGGTAGTTGGTAGGCATTGAGTAGATCTTCGATTTGATCTATAAAATTCGGATTCTTTAGTTGGATAGCGGATACATTGACAGCAATCTTAAAGTCTTCTACGAGTGTCATCCAGTCCGCCGCTTTTTGAATGGCCGCTCTAAGTACGAAGCTTCCTACCTCAAAAATGAGACCATTTTGCTCAGCCATATGAATGAGAGTCTCATTAGAGATATCGCCTAAAACTGGATGTCGCCATCGAAGCAGAGCTTCAGCGCCGGTCCACTTATGTGTCATTGGTGATACTTTCGGTTGGAAGTAGAGCAATAAATCATCGTTACGAACCGCTTGGAGTAAATAGCTTTCCATCTGATTGATATGTTTCTGAATATCGGCGATGGCTTGTGAGTAATAGCTGAATTTGTGTCCCGAGTCTTTGCACGATTGCATCGCTTCAGAGGCGTATTTGAGTAGGCTCTTTGGGCACAGTGTATCCTTAGTGGTGCTGATTCCAATATAAGCATTGAGATGTAGTTTATCACCATCGATATCAAATTCGGATTGACTTATTTCAACCAGATGATGGCAGAGTGACCCTAAATCGTTGTCAAGCTCAGAGGATTCTAGCAGTAAGACTAAATCGGTCGATGTCGGACGGGAAGTTAGGAGTTGATACTGACTTAAGTCGCCCAGTCTTTTACTGAATTGGACCAACACGGTTTCCCACGAGCTGTAGCCGTATTTTGATTGGATCCTTCGGCCATTTGTAAAGCCAATATGAATGGCCGCCGCCTGCAGTGAAGGGCTGATGCCTACGTCTTTGATGAAGTGATCCGCTTCGTGTTCAAGGGCGGAGCGATTTAAAAATCCAGTACCTAAATCGTGTCTTTGCTGATAGCGGATTTTTTGTTCAGCGGCACGTCGTTTGTCTATTTCTTGGTTCAAAGAATAGTTGAGATCGACAAGATCCTGCGTGCGAGTGTGGAGTCTGGATTTGAGCTCTAAGTTGAGGTGTTTGAGCTTTTCATTTTGATATAGAGTTTTTAGTTGTGATTCGATGGAGCCACGAAAGCTCTCAATCAGCTGTTGATAAGTTTCGGAAAAATGATTTTCCTTGTTATCAAGCACACAGATTGTACCGAACGTATCTCCATTCGGCCAGTTGATTGGTACGCCACAATAAGCCAGCATACCAAATTTAATATCTGGATTATCTTGCCATTGAGAGTCAATTTCGGCGTTCGGAACAATGAGTTGGCTCTGTTTATTCACCACGGTTTCACAATACAAGCCTTGTCCCAAGGTTTCTGAGTCACCGACGCGATAAGGGTGTTGCCCGTTGTTGTTTGATGAGTAAACTTCGATATGTTTAGGGTAAATACGCATAACTAATGCAGCAGGCACCGACACAATCTCAGCAAGCAGGTCGACAATATTTTGCCAACCACTGGTCATTTCATCAGGAATGACCAAGTTTGTGGTATTGATTTTTGACATACATTTTTTATCCCTGGCCGCTTAGCCTTCTATGTGGGCAATCCTAGCCCTTATGGTAATAATAGTCGCTAATTAGTCAGGAGCCCTAGAAGGAAGCATGATAGGGAGACAACCTTTGTTCTTATTATTAAGAAGGGCAAATGCTACGGATAAAAAAAAAGCCCTGTCAGTAAAGTAGGGCGTTTGTTGTATGGCTGTCTTACTTGTAAGACGAACGCTGTAGGCAAAAACGTTACGAGCAAAACTCACTCAGTTCAACCGGTTTGGTATAATCAATGTCACTAAATCCAAACCCATTAATGTTGAGAAACTCTGTCTTGAAACCTTCATAGTCACCGAGCTCTTTGAAATTGTTGCGATTCATATTTTCAAGTAGAAGACTGACTTTCGCCTGAATGTTTGTGTCTAGCTCCCAGTCGTCCATTCTTATCAAGCGTTCATTGTCAACGGGAATAACGTTTCTGTTATACAGTTTTTCACAGAATAAGCGTTGCATCTGCTGAATACATCCTTCGTGTAAACCCTCTTTTTCATCACCTGATAAAGCGCTAGGATATAGGGAGAAAGTCCGGGAATAAAAACGCTCGCTTTAGTCACCAATGCTTTGCATACAATGGCGTAAGCACCACCACTAAAGTTTGCCATTTTGAGGTTTAAAGCGTGACTAGTTTGATGTAAGTCGATTTTGGCCCGCCCGAGCGTACCATCAAGATAGATAGGATGAGTTGCTTGTGGGCCCACGTATGAAAAAGCGATGGTTTGACAACCTTGAGCGATAGACTCAGAGTTAATGAGCGTATCTATCCACGATTCCCAATCTTCGCCTCCCATCACTCTCCGTGTTGACTCTGCTTCTTCTTCCGACGCGGGCGTAAGTGTGGTTTCAATCCATTGGTCGTGTTCAAGGGAAATGGAGACACCAGACACGCTTTGACCTATTGGTTTAATTGTTGAACGCCAGACATCTTGGCTATTGGGTACAGGTCTCATGCCGCTGGCAACACTATAGACAACCAAATCCACTTCGCCTTCAAAATAGGTTTCAATCGCTTCTATGACTGTTGATTTTGTTTGCGGGGCAAATGCGTCACCTTGAATGTTGATCGCTACGCGGCCTTCTTTTTGTGCGTGCTTTTTGAAAAAGGTGTTATTGAAATAGCCTGCAGAGCCCACCGATTTTTCAGATGGTTCACGTTCAAATGAAACAGAAATGGTATCGGCCTCGGCACCCCCAAACGTCAAAGCAATACGTGACGCGAGGCCGAGGCCTGACGAACCACCTATTATTAATATGCGTTTAGGGGCGTTTTTGATCGGCTTGGTTTGGCGTACGTATTCAATTTGCTGGAGAACAGATTGCTCGCATCCTAATGGGTGGGCAGAGCGAGCAATCACGCCTTCGATGACTGGTTGAATGATCATGGAAACATCCTTTGCAATACGGAGTTTCGCAACATTAACGTAAAGCTGGGTAAATTTTATTGAGCTAGACCAATTAGAGATGATTAATTAGTTCATTGGCAACAAATTCTGCTATCCAAGGTTGAGCGTCTGCTTTTGGATGGAGACCATCGTCCATCATCCATTCGGGCCTGATAATGACACCTTCAAGGAAAAATGGCAGTAACGGAACGTTAAGCTGCTTTGCTGTTGCTGGGTATACTGCGGAAAATGCCTGAGTGTAGCGTTTCCCATAGTTTGGGAGCACGTGTATCTGCATCAATAACGGTGCTGAGCCAGCGTCGCGTATCATACTGATCAGTTGAGTGAGGTTGCTCTGAATTAGTTTGGGTGGGAAACCTCGTAAGCCATCGTTGGCACCAAGCTCAATGAGTACCGAATCAGGTTGATGCTCTTTTAACAATTCAGGCAAACGTGCTAAGCCGTTACCTGTCGTATCACCTGAAATACTGCCGTTAATGACCGTCAGATTTTTACCTTTTTGGTTCATAACATCAGGCAATAATGTAGGCCATGCTTTTTCAATTGGCATCTGATAGCCTGCACTTAGGCTATCACCTAAAATCAAGAGCTTGGTGGCACTTGCTGGGTTAACGAAAAAAAAGAACCAATACAAAGGAAAGTAATCGAAACATGCATGCATCCGTAATTAAAGCTGAATCACTATCCAAAGTAGTCTCTACTAATCAGGAACAATTAACAATCCTGGAAAAGGTAAATCTTGACATCAAGGAAGGCGAGAGTGTTGCCATCGTGGGCACTTCTGGAGCAGGTAAATCGACGTTAATGACCTTGTTGGCTGGGCTCGATACCCCGACTTCGGGTGAGGTGCATTTACTGGGTAAAACACTGAATACACTGAGTGATGAAGAGCGGGCGGCTATTCGTAGTGAATCCGTGGGTTTTGTATTTCAGAGCTTTTTGTTGATACCTAGCCTCAGTGCATTAGAAAACGTCACCTTACCTTGTTTGTTAAAAGGTGAAAATGAAGATGTTGAACGTGCCAAAGCCTTGTTGACATCGGTGGGTCTAGAACATCGACTTCATCATTCGCCATCCCAATTGTCTGGTGGCGAGCAACAGCGTGTAGCTCTTGCTCGTGCGTTTATGGTCCAGCCTCAAGTCCTATTTGCCGATGAACCAACCGGTAATTTAGATCAGCAAACGGCAACCAAAGTGGTCGAACTGCTTTTCGAACTGAATAAACAGCACGGGACGACTTTGGTACTTGTCACACATGATATGAAGCTAGCAGAACTGTGTGATCGCCGCGTTCATATTCAGGCGGGACATCTGGAGGAATCGTAATGGGAACGACTAATTCTCCAGCACTGAATCGCCGACTCTTTTCTTGGAGTCTGAGTGAAATTCGATATGGTCAGCTTTGGCCTGTGTCGATTGCTCTTACACTCATTATTGCCTGCATTTTCGCGTTAACAGCCCTTGCTGAACGAATGGAACAAGTTATCGTTAAACAGGGAAAAGAGGCGTTGACGGCTGACACGGTTTTTGCGACAGCAAATCCAATCCCCGATCTGCTCTACAAAGCAACCAATGATGCTGGGCTCTTAACGTCAACTCAAACTCGTTTTGCAACCATGGCGTTTAGCGACCAGAGCATGAAATTGATTACTGTGAAGTCCGTTGATAGTGCTTACCCTTTGCGTGGTGAGATGGTGCTGTCAGATGACAAACAAGAGTTCAACACTGTGAAGCCCGGCGAGTTATGGCTTGATGAACGACTTTTCTCCCAATTAGAGGTGACTATTGGTGACAGTGTCACTGTTGGTGATGCTGATTTTACCGTTACCGGCCGTATTGTTGAAGAACCCGGCTTAAGTTTTAATCCTTTCCAGCAGATGCCTTCGGCATTTATCCATAATTCTGATTTAGACAAGACAGGTGCAGTCCAGCTAGGAAGTCGAGTTCGTTTTAGCTTGTTTATCAATGGTGAAGACTCCGATATTGAGCAGGTCAAACAGTCAATTGAGCTCACTCCTAGTGACCGCTGGCGTGATCAAAATAGTGCGAGCCGAACCAACGAAGTGTTTCAGCGCACTGAACAATACCTGTCATTAACGGTGGCGATTGTTGTCATTATGGCAGCAACTACTTTAGTTTTGACCTGCCAGCATTATGTGGCAACGCGTCGGAAAACTATCTCAATGCTGAAAAGCCTTGGCGCCAGTAAGCGATGGATCGGTCGTTGGCTCGGTATGCAGGTTATGATCTTACTGACCAGTGCATCGGTCATCGGAGTGATCATTGGTATCGTGCTTGAATACCTGCTTCGCATACCGCTTGTCGATTTGCTACCCAACCCTCTACCGAGTTATGGGTTACAACCAGTTTTCGTCTCCATTTTCACCAGTATCTTAATTGCTGTGCCAGCATTGGGTATTCCTCTGCTAAGCCTTTTGAATGTGAGTGCAGTAGATGTCATGCAACCTCAGACGACAACCAAAAAAGATCGTAAAACACGCTGGTTAGTATTAGTGCCCATTGTGCCGATGCTGTTTGTTTATCGCGAAAACACGTTGGTTTGGATTGTTTTAGGGGGCATGATTGCTTTATTTGCTGCCCTTGCAGTTGTGAGCTTATTTGTCACCAGAATGTTGGGACGCCTCCCGTTATCGACGTCATTCAAACTTGCACTGAGTCGAATTAACCGCTCGTCACTTGCCACTGGTATCCAGTTTGGTGCCTTGGCTCTGTCATTGATGTTACTGGCCGTTATGTGGCTGGTGCGCACCGACTTGTTGTCTGATTGGCAAAAAACGATTCCTGAAAATGCGCCGAACGCATTTGCTCTGAATATTGCGCCCTATGAAAAAGACGGCTATCTGAGTGTGTTAGATGAGCATAATATTGAGCGCTCAATAGACTACCCAATTATTCGCGGGCGCTTGACCGAAATCAACGGTATTGATGCCAAAGATCAGGCTCAAGGGGAAGAGGGTAGCGACGTACTACGACGTGAAATTAACTTTACCTTTGGCACAGGCATTCCCCAACATAACACTGTTCTCCTAGGACAGTGGTCTGAGAGTAACGGCGTATCTGTTGAATCGGATGTTGCTGAGGACTTTAACCTCAATTTAGGTGATGAACTTACGTTTGTGATCAACAGCCAGGTAGTGAAAGCGAACGTGAACAGTATTCGCCAAGTTGAGTGGCGTGATATGAAACCTAACTTTTACTTTATCTTCACTCCCGATGTCCTAAAGAGCATTCCAGCCACTTACTTGGTGAGTTTTAGAGTGGAAGAGCAGCATAACGGTGTGCTTAATGAGCTGTCCAGAAATCATCCAACCGTGAGTCTGATGGATATTCGTAGTATGGGCGAAAAAATTCAGCAATTACTCACTCAGATTGTCTGGTCTATCACGGTACTTGCTGCGCTCGGCGTTATTGCTGGTTTACTGTTGATATTCACTTTGCTCCGTTTGAGTTTGGGGCAGAGGCAATCTGAATTACAGTTATATCGGACGTTAGGAGCCAGTAAAAAGCGGGTAACGAGAACTATTTGGGCAGAATATGGATTGATGGCTCTGGTGGCTGGATTGATAGCGACCATAGGTGCAGAAGCCGTTGTTGGGGGCATTATGTCATTTGGGTTTGATCTTTCTCCCAGCCTTCATTTTTCACTTTGGTTTGCATTGCCATTGGTGACGTTTTGCACACTTGCGCTGGTTGTGAACAGTCTGTTAAAACGACTGCTAGTCCCTATAAACAAAGACTTTAACTAGCGCTTCAGTGGCTAAGTTATCCAGTTATCCACAAAAACAGTGGATAAAGTTTTGGATAACTTAGCCTGTAGATAACTCGTCATTTGGTGCGAAGCCAATAAGCGTAATGTTTAGGGGATTTTTGTTATTCACAGTGACAATTTTTTGTGTAGTCACAGGATATGAGTCAAGACTTTTTTTAATTTTTTTTACTTGAAATTGTCATATTTATCCCCTTCAAAAAATGTGATTTTTTTGGGTGTACAAACACAGTAAAATGTTCTGAGAATGAATAAATTAGCAACATAAATGCAGCCTGATAATACAAAATTTGATACGCCTACTGTCGCTGTGATCGGTGGAGGCATTGCTGGTTCGACCGCAGCCTTGCACTTGGCAGAAATCGGTATAAATGTTGTGTTGCTTGAAAAAAGCAAAACTTTAATCAGTGGCCCTCCGATTTGCCATTTACACGCTGGTGGAAATTTATACAGAGAGATCTCGACTTCTCAATGTATCGAACTATTAAAACAATCCATTGAAACGGTTCGCCTATACCCACATACCATCAATCGACGTCCAACCGTCATTGCTGTGCCTTATAGCGACGGTGGTAGTCCCGATGAGCTGTATGAACGATTGATCACCATACAACGATGCTACCAGGAGCTGGTGGATTCAGATCCAGCGAACCAAGTGTTGGGCAAACCTTGCGATTATTACAAGTTCTATGGTCGTGACGAATTGGAAGAATTAGCCAGTCGCAGTCAACCTGAACAACCAAAACATGTTGACGACTGGGTGATACCATTCGCGAAATCAGCGGACTTGGAATCTTTGAAGTTTCCAGTAGTCGCCGTTCAGGAACATGGCTGGAGCGTATTTCGTATTGCAGCATCGGCTACACTGGCTCTTGACTCGATTCCAAACTGTCAGTTGCTTACTGAAACACAAGTGATTGGTCTTGAAAGTACGACTCAAGGTTGGAATGTAGAATACAGAAACACGATCGGCGAGGTCAGTGTTTTAAAAGTGGACTACTTGGTCAATGCTTGTGGTTATGAGACTGGAAGTATTGATGATTTAGCGCAGACGCCGCGTGATCGCCTAGTCGAGTTTAAAGCAGCTTATGTAACGCGTTGGGATGAAAGCGATGAACTCTGGCCAGAAGTTATTTTTCATGGCCCAAGAGGAACACCTAAAGGTATGGCTCAGTTAACGCCTTATCCGAACGGCGTATTCCAATTGCATGGTATGACGAAAGATATCACGTTGTTTGATGACGGTTTGGTTGCTTCTGGTGAGCAATCTTCTCAGCCAACGCTTCCACTTAGGTTGAAACGGAAAATTCAACAAGGTTGGGATGAATCAGTGGTTTTGGAACGGACGAGACGCGCCATTGAACACATGGCTAATTTTGTACCTGGCTACAAGAACGCCTATGAGTTTGGTACGCCTTTATTTGGCGCTCAGCAGATCCCTGGCTCAGATGAGACGCTTCGAGCGGCAGATGTCACCTTCGAAGGACGTCATTATGCAAGGATTGAAGTGGTCAAAGGTTCCTCTGCTCTAGAAGCTGCTATCAAGCTGGTTGATGAGTGGTCGCTGTTTGACTACAAGGGTGAGTCCATTGAGTCTCTTCACCCTGTTAGTATGGCATTGGACCCGAAAGTGATTGAATCCAAAGCGGAAGAATTGGCAATACTGCGAGATTACCCGCCAGAGCTCGCCAGTGTTTATGGGCAATAATGAAAAAGCGCCCGAAATTGGCGCTTTTTCTTTGTATCGGCTAGTAGCCAAAGAACCTTGCCCACTGACACCAAACGTCTTGCAATCCCAGTAAATCCCCTCTAACAAAGCGAACTTTTTGCCCTGGTTTGGCTTGAGCGAGTCTAGGTAGGTCAATACGCGCTACGCAACCAATTTTGGGGTAACCCCCAATCGTTTGCCTGTCATTAAGTAGTACGATAGGTTCCCCATTAGGGGGATCTGGACCGCGCCAAGTGCAATACCTTCGCTGAGATATTCTTGGTTGGGTGGGGTGATTTTAGCATCACAGAGTCGATAGCCCATTCGGTCAACCAACTGACTGACGGTAAATTCTTGTTTGTAGAGGGCGTTTATTGCATCTTGTGAAAAGTCATCCACCTGATAGCCTTCGATTACACGCAGCTCCAGCGGTAAATTGTAGTCTGGTTTATAGCGGAAAGTCATCTGTAGTGACTTTTCTCTCACTTCATGAGGCTCGAAACCAATGATTTCACCTGCTTGTACTGGCTGGCCTGACTGAGTGCCCCCGAGTTGAT
Source organism: Vibrio neptunius (assembly GCA_019339365.1). NCBI lineage: Bacteria > Pseudomonadati > Pseudomonadota > Gammaproteobacteria > Vibrionales > Vibrionaceae > Vibrio > Vibrio neptunius. The sequence continues at coordinate 1,616,126 of CP079860.1, forward strand.
CTCTAGTGACGGTGGCGCAGCTACCAAGTTGAGTTTTAACCTTAAAACCGCCTTTTACGGCGAGATAACTTCTTAACCCATTCTTTGGTAAAGAAAAGGTCAGAGTTTGCCCCTGGCGTGCAACAAACGTAGACCAGTTTTCAATCGCTACACCGTCAAGGCGAGCATTAAGGTCTCCACCAGTGATGGCCATTTCACATTTTGAGTGAATGAGGAATTCAGCCTGACCAAGAGTAATCTCTAAACAAGGACAATTGGTAGTATTGCCCAAAAGGTGATTCGCCCAGCTATAGGCATAGTCATCGAGAGGGCCACCTTGAGTAATACCGAAATGAGCTAACCCGAATCGACCAAAATCTTGGATGAGCGTTTGCTGGCCGGGTTTAATTACAGTCATTGCATTGCTATTCATCACTGCCACCCCTTGGCGATACGCCCGCCTAAACGAAGAAACTCATCACCGGAAATTGGTTGAAAACGAACTTTGGTGCCAATAGAAAAGGGCAATATTGGTGAGTTGTCCGGTGTATAAAGATTTATTGGGCAATTACCAATAATATTCCAGCCGCCGGGAGACTCTGCGGGGTAGATTGCTGTGTTCGAATTGGCAATGCCGACACTGCCCTTTGGCAACTTAACTCTTGGCGTAGATTTTCTAGGTAATCGCAGTGATTCATTTACCGAAGTTAAAAACGCAAAGCCTGGTGCAAATCCAATGGCGCCTACCGTGTATTCCTGAGCGCAATGCAGTTCAATCACATCGTCGAGCTTTAGCCCTTGATCGTAGTAATAAGCTAAATCTGGGCCGACATCGTCATGATAATAGACAGGCAATTCGATATGCTGTGAGTCAGTATCATCTGGAAGCGCTTTAATGGCTTCTGTGACCAGTTTTTCCAAATAAGGCACAAATTCGAATATTGAGACTCGGTGAGGAAGGTAATCAATTAGGATGGAATCAAACGAAGGGGTCACGTTCATTATCATAGCCCCAAGTTGATTACTCAGATACTGACTTATCTCTCCAATCAAGAGAGATAGCTTGTGACTGGGTTCTGCCTCAAAATGGATGAGTATTGAACATTCAGCAACGGGATCGACAGATGTTTCGATATTCACTCATGCTCTCCTTACGCTAAAGGACGTTTCGTATTTTCTGAATCATTCTAATCGCGTGCTCGTTGTCGCCGTGAACACAAATCGTGTCAGCTTCAATAGGGATTAAAAAGCCGTCAATGGTCCTCACTTTTCCGTAGTGCACAATCTGTTTGATTTGATCGAGTATATCTTCTTCTTTATGCAATACGGCACCAGGCATTGAACGCGGAGACAATGAACCGTTTGATAGATAGGCGCGATCGGCAAATGCTTCGAATAGAACAGGAAGTTCATACTTGTCAGCAATATCCAAATGTTTTTCGCTATCATTAATGGCCAGCATCATTAGCGGTACATCAAAACACGATACAGCATCTGCAACCGCATCAAATATTGAGATATCTCGCATCATGTCATTATATAGAGCGCCATGTGGCTTAACGTAGCCAACTTGCGCGTTATGGCTTTCTGCCAAAGATTTAAGTGCGCCTACCTGATAGATAAGCATGTTGGTGATTTCTTCTGTCGCCATTGGAATAGACCGACGACCAAAGCCCTGTAAATCTGGGTAGCTCGGATGAGCACCTATTTGAGTGTCATGCTCAATGGCCAGTTTAATGGTATTGGACATAATCTGAGGATCGGAGGCGTGAAACCCGCAAGCAATGTTTGCCATGTCTATCCAAGGCATGACCGCTTCATCGTTGCCCATACGCCAAGAGCCAAAGCTTTCACCCATATCGCAATTTAGTGTAATAGAACGCTTTGTCATTGAATCCATTCCAACATTCATCTATTGAGTCAACATGTTATAAAAATAACAAACAATCAATGATCTATTTCATTATTTTGCCAACGCTAAGCCTATTTATTGCTTTATATTGTAAGCATCTTGTACTTATGGTTCGCTTAAGGCATCTAGGAGCGGATTTAGCGGTTTGATTCTCATTAATAAGCTATGTTTTAACATGAAGATTCGTTAGTATTTGCACCAAATTTATCAGAAGGTTAGGGATATGAACGTACTGGTTACAGGCGGTATGGGGTACATAGGCAGCCACACATGTATACAAATGATCGAAGCAGGGATGACACCTGTCATTTTCGACAACCTATACAACAGTAAAAAGAGTGTTCTCAAAAAGAGTAGAACAAGTCACAGGTGTGGCGCCATCCTTCATCGAAGGGGATATTCGTGACAAACAGGCGCTTGTGGCGGTAATGAAAGCGCATCAGATCAACGCTGTTATCCATTTTGCTGGTTTGAAAGCTGTCGGTGAGTCAGTAGAGAAGCCGCTCGAATATTACGATAACAACGTTAATGGTACCTTGGTACTCGTCGATGCTATGCGTGAAGTTGGCGTTAAGTCTATTGTTTTTTCATCTTCTGCCACGGTTTATGGTGACCCTGCAAGTGTGCCAATTACTGAAGATTTCCCAACCAGCGCGACGAATCCATATGGCCGCAGTAAGTTAATGGTGGAAGAATGCCTGACGGATTTCCAGAAAGCGAACCCAGATTGGAGCGTCACGCTACTTCGATATTTCAATCCAGTAGGCTCACACCCATCAGGTCATTTAGGTGAAGATCCCCAGGGTATACCAAATAACCTAATGCCTTTTGTTTCTCAGGTAGCGGTTGGTCGACGTGAATGTTTGTCTGTATTTGGTGATGATTACCCAACCAAAGATGGGACGGGGGTGCGTGATTACATTCACGTGATGGACCTTGCCGATGGACATATCGCAGCGCTTAAGAAAGTCGGCCAAAAAGGCGGTTTGCATGTCTACAACTTGGGTACTGGCAACGGCTACAGTGTTCTAGATATGGTAAAAGCTTTTGAATTGGCGTCTGGTAAGCAGGTGCCTTATCAAATCGTCAAACGTCGTCCTGGTGACATCGCTGAATGTTGGGCAGACCCTTCTAAAGCAATGCGTGATTTGGAGTGGAAAGCGGATCGTACATTGGAAGAAATGACCACTGATACGTGGCGTTGGCAGTCCAATAATCCTCAAGGGTATCCAGACGCATAACTTATCCTTACAAAGAAGATAGCCACCGCAAGCGGTGGCTTTTTTACGCATTATACAAAATTGACAAAATTGACAATGCGGATGAGGTTAATCCACCTCTTTATCTTTGCCCAGCGACAGTGGCCAGACAGAGATTGCGGCGACAACGGCAAAGCCAGACAAGATAATGAAAGGCATCGCGCCGTAGCCCAAGATATGCCAGATAAGGGATTCTAACAGAGGTCGCAAAGGGTACAAATCGCGGATAACTTGTTCATTTCTGAGTCTACAGTGAAGGTTCACATGAAAAGCTTGCTAAAAAAACTTAAGGTTCCATCGCGCACCGCGGCAACCGTTTTGTATCTTGAGCGTTACGGCGAAATAAAATAATTGGTTTTAGACATTATCAAAAAGGGCGCTCAACGAGCGCCCTTACTGTTTTTGTCTAGGTTATGCTGACATTGGAACTAAGACTAATGTTCCTAAGATAACCGTGATTAAGCCGCATAGAACGGGCACTGACGTACGTTTTACCACTTCAAATGGGCTGATCTTACCCATACCTGATGTCGCAACTACCACACCAGACACAGGTGAAACAGTACGGCCCAAGTTTGAAGCCTGAAGCATAGGAATGATCAAAAAGGCCGGGTTTAACCCCATTTTTGCCGCTAGAGCAGGTGCCAACTCTACAAACGCATAGAAAGGCGCGTTACCCGAACCGGTCGCGATTGCTGCTGCAACGGTTAAACCTGTCAGTATAAGCATGAGCGCAATACCACCAGCCCCAGCTGTTTCAGCAAGATGAAGTAGGTTATCAATGGCTCCAATTGACATCAGACCTTGGGCGAATACACCAGCCGCAACTAACAGCATTACCACGCCCTTGAATGCATCTGCCATACCTTGATAGCAAGACTCTAAGTCCTCAAGCGTCTCTTTGCCTTTGAATCGTTTAGTGACAAAGTCGACAAGTGCACCAATGAAAATCGACAAAACAACAATGGTATAGATGTCCAGTTTTAGGCCCGGAATGGTGCGTCCATTGAACAGAAAAACACCGATGATAGGTAGAAACGGCAACACTGCGTAATACGCTGGGGAATTAACTTCGATTTCAGAAACGTCAACGCGTTCCATTGGTGAGTTGTCTTTCTTATCCAGATATTTGTTCCAAAAGAAGGCTGCCGCCGCCATGACGATAATGGCACAAATAGACACTGGTAGAACGGTTTGAACAGCAAACACATCCAAATCCAACCCTGACTTTTCTGCAGCAATAACGACATCGCCCGACGTTGGTGAAAGAATGATCGCGGCTGGTGACGCGCACACCGCTACCGCTGCTGGGCGTGAGATACCCATTGCCGTCATCATTGGGAATAGAGTTGCCATCAACAGAACACCCAAACCAGTGGCAGAACTTACTGCTAGTGACATGAGACACGCAACGATATAAGCCGCGACCAGCAGAACGTAAGGTGATTTGATGACAGAAAGAGGCTTAGAAAACTGTTTAACAACGACGTTATTAGCACCAATATGTGTCATGTAAGAAGCAAAACCACAAAGCAACATGATTTGCATCCCCAAACCGCCACCACGATATTGGAGCATGTATTTCACGTACTCTAGGGCGTCTGTAAACATATTGCCAGTCGAGGTTATTTTTGATGGTAGAACCGTGTGGCCAATGAGGCCTGTAAGAATAAGTAGTAAAACACCTGCTGTTAAAAGTACACCCGCAGGTTTGTAACCTTTAACAATGAAATAGCCGACCGCCACAGTGACGACTAACCCAATGAAGAGCTCCAGCATAGATATCACCTTAAGATATGAAAATTATATAAAAACTGTTTCAAACTATGACAAGGAATGTACATAAAACTATGCTGTAGCACGAGTGCTAGTTAAACTTCTGATGATCTAGAGCAATAAATGGATTGTCTTATTTAAAATGGTGATTAATGTTGTAAAAGATTGGTGTTTTAGATGTTGTTAATAATTTGAAAGCCATATCTGGATGGTTCAACATGACAGAAGTAATGCACTTGTGGCCTCAATACTACTTAAAGAACGATATCCATTTCTATTTGTCATCAGGTGAGTCCGTTGAATTGATGTAAGGCAAATTGCTTCCGATTTGACGAGAAAAGAGCTTGATGCCTGTCGAGCCCTATATCTTTCGTTGATTTTGTGTCTCCATTCCTTCTACTGTGACTCGTTCGTGTTGCTCAATTTGAGAAACCAATGCGCCCCTAACCGTCAATATCATGCAAAAGCAGTAAGTGATACGTGTTATCTTTCGTCAAAGAAGTCTTTGTTACGAATATATTTTGTCATCAAGTGGTATGAAAATGGGCGGATAAGCCAAGATCCGAGCGAACGACCTAGTCGTATAAAAGTAGGCGTGTTCTCATAAATACGACCATTGTACAGCCAAAGTACTTTGCCTACATGCCAGTAAAGCAATGGTATTGGAGGAAGGAAAGTCACGATATCGAGATCGCAGCAAATTCGATACGTCTTGTGACCGAGCTTGTAATGAGTTTTAAATCCGTACCCTCCAATAGACGGTTGACCAAAGGTGACAACACGTTTGATTGATTTGGGAAATTGTTCTTCAAACGCGTCTGCTAATACACATCCTATTGCCCCTCCCGAAGAATGACCTGTAAAGGTGAGGCGTTTTCCCTGATCAATAAGAGGGACTAGGACAGAAGAGAGTTGCTCGTATACGCTCGCACCGAGCTTGTCATTCTTGTGCAGCGGTAAACTCTCTTGAAACATTAGGTAGTGGTAGCCCGCATGAATGGCATAGTTGAGAGCAAGCGGTTTGCACTTTCGTTGCCACAATGCAAGATTGAGTAACCAGTCCCAAGGGTTGTGGGAACCTTTGATAACCACAATGACTTCTTCGCTGTCGTTGGACCAGAGCACGCGCATCATAGGTTTTCCAAATCGATTGGCTATAACGCGTTGTCCGTTAGGTGCAAAACCATATCGTGTCTGTTTGAGGACTCTAGAGTACGCCAGATTGCATAAAACGGCGTAACGTTCATATTGATAACGCTTTAGTTTCTTCACACTTAGCTCACGCACCGAATCATTGTTTGAGTATGGTCGAAGAACGTGAAATTGCGATGACACTACAAGCAGTGCCAGTGAGTGAGGTTGGTTAGCTTAACTGGACGACAGAGTAGAGCTGAATATACTTGCGAACCAACTGTTGATCCGTTGAACGTCTAAGAGGGTGGGTGAACTTAACAAAATAGGGGCTTAAGCCAAAGTGGTGCTCTAACGAACAAGCGAGTTGTGATTCACTTTCATATAAGCTGATCCCTTGTAACTTATATTGGTCTATCTCATCGGGTAATTGCCCTGTCCACCAGTGCAGTAGCTCTCGGCTCTGCTTATTTCGAGAAATCCAATGATCGCTGATTAATAACAAAAGATCATTGGGCTGAATAGCGAAAGCGTATTCTTCTTGCCAGTTTGTTACGGCTTTAAATAATTTTTGCCGACAATTGCTGCCTGCACTCAATAAATGTGAAGAAAGTATCCAAACCGTGCCAGCGTCAGATGTCACTCTATAGTGATGAGGTTGTTCCGTAGTCGGGAGAGACTCTAACGCAACATATTCGCAGTGGTGTCCAAATTCGGTTAACGTTCGGGACAAACGCCGAGAAAATGCCAAGCTCAGGTGGTGTTCACTCATTCCTTTATTGTGAATTGTTGGGTAGTGTTTTTCACACAGCTTCATACAGTCTGCTTGAAATTCATTTACGCTTTGAATTAGCACATCTAAAAGCAAGACTTCTCTCCACAAGTCAATATCTACACAATGAAGATTAGCATGTGAAAGTATTGTTTAGTTACACTTAGCCTGAGAAATATTGAGTATGGTTAAGGGTTTATGTCTAAGATTGAATTTACATCACAACAAAAACAAGCGATGTCATCCGCTTTATTGCGATATTTGGAAGATGAACTAAACATTGAAATTGGTCAGTTTGATGCGGAATTTATGATGGATTTCATTATAGAAGCCTTCGGCCCTGCATTTTATAACAAGGGGCTCACCGATGCGCAGATGGTCATGCAACGAAAGGTGATGGATATTGCTGACGAGATTGATGAGATTAAACAAGTCAGTGAGTATTAAGTTACTAAAGACGATGAGAAAGTTCCTTCAAAAATTTTGAATGACTTAATCAAATTTGCTCCGTTTTTCGAATGTAAAGAATGGTAAATAATCTGTTCTGGAAATAGGAGAGACGATAGTCTCGTTGAAAAAGAGAAGTATTCAACAATTGGTATTAGCGCAATGAAATCAGAAGTTAAGAATTACAACCTTGTAGCGCGGGGAGTTCATTGGGTCTCAGCTATTGTCATTATCGGCATGTTTGCTGCGGGCCTATGGATGGTAGACCTTACATATTATAGTGAATGGTATAAAACCGCCCCACACTGGCACAAGTCGGTGGGCATCTTACTTGCTGCTCTGACGCTATTTCGTTTCGTTTGGAAGCACGCAACACCTTCTCCAAAAGTTGAAGGAAAAGCGTATGAAATTCTCGGCGCAAAGTTAGTTCATTTCGCTATGTACCTTGTTTTGGTTGTACTGTTTGCTTCCGGTTACCTTATTTCTACCGAAGATGGCAGAGGTATTGACGTCTTCGACTGGTTTACTGTTCCAGGACTTGGTGCTTTGTTTGAGAACCAAGCCGATCTATCGGGTGAAATTCACTTTTACGCCGCCTGGGCACTTATTTTAATGGCAGCCGTTCATGCTTTGGCTGCGATCAAACATCACGTGATTAACAAAGACAACACGCTACGCAAGATGATAGGAGCTTCAAAATGAAAAAAACGTTATTTGCTACCGGACTAGCTATGGCAATGGCATTGCCATTTGGTGCAAGCGCAGCGGACTACGTAATTGACAACAAAGGCGCTCACGCCTCGGTTAACTTCAAAGTAAGTCACCTAGGCTACAGCTTTATCAAAGGTCGTTTTAACACATTTGAAGGTGACTTTTCTTACGACCCTGCAAACATTAGTGCCTCTAAAGTAGAAGTAACAATTGATACTACAAGTTTAGACTCAAACCATGCTGAGCGTGATAAGCATATCCGCAGCTCAGATTTTATTGACGCGTCGAAGTTTTCGACTGCGACATTCACAAGTACCAGTGTTGTCGACAAAGGTAACGGTAAGCTTGAAGTCAATGGTGACTTAAACCTACACGGTGTGACAAAGCCAATTACTATTGACGCTGAGTTCATTGGTGCTGGTCAAGACCCTTGGGGTGGTGAGCGTGCTGGTTTCTTAGGCTCAACTCGCTTGGAACTTGCAGACTTCAATATTCCAGTGATGGGTGCGTCGAGCTACGTTGATATGGAACTTCATGTAGAAGGTATCAAGAAATAATCCATTTACTGCTTAACAACTAAATAGCCCCCAACTTGCGTCGGGGGCTTTTTGATCAAGCGACTTATTTCCTGACCAAAATCTATTACGCAGATTCTAGATGTGTGCTGTTGTCTACAATGGTTACCCTGTCACCATAGATGGTACGCAAAGCCCTTAGTACATCCTCCCTTGTTACTACCCCTACGAACTTTCCATTGTCTAGGATTGGCAAGACATGAGGTTTGTGGACCTTGATGCTTTTGGCCCGTTCCTCCAATGAGAGAGATGTTAATGTTGTTGCTATTCCAAAACTGGTCGTCGGATACAATTGCTCTTTATCGACACAAAGAAACTCGGCGACGTCAATTAACTTGTCATTTACGTTGATAGCGATGACATCTCGAGACATCAGATCTACGACTTTTTGTCCCTCTACCGGGATATAGTCTTGGCACCATAAATCGACCATGACGTCATGAGCGGAAAAGAAACCAATTAGGCGACCCTCTTCATTAACAACTGGTGCACTAACAACATGTTTATCAAGTAATATATCGATGGCAGCGGGTGTCGTCATTTCAGGTGATAAGATGACTGGATTACGGTCCATAATGTCATTGACGAAGAGTAAGTTATTCATAGAGTTTTCCTTGGCTGACGTAATGTTAGTGGTTGTAGTAATACTTGAAATTGATGCGACTTTGATTTGTGGTCTACGATAGATGCTCCAATTGGCAAGGCCGACTAATACTGCTCCGCCGACAATGTTGCCTAATGTCACTGGGATGAGGTTTGCAGTAACAAATTGATAGATATTGAGATCACTGAATTGAGCAGATGTCGCGCCTACTTGACTCCAAAAGGCTTCAGTTGCGAAGTTTTGAATGACGATACCAAGTGGCACCATGAACATGTTTGCGACGCAGTGTTCGAACCCACTGGACACAAACATTGCCACTGGCATTATGGTCATTACCGCTTTAGTCATCGCGTTTGCGCTGCTAAATGTTAACCAAATAGCAAGACAAACCAATAAGTTACACAAAACACCCAAAGCAAATGCTTCGACCAAAGAGTGATGGAGCTTGTGTTGTGCGATATTGAGTGCGTTAAGGCCCCATTGACCGTTGTCCATTTGATAGAGACCAGCAGCAGTAACGATGAGCAGTAACAGCATGGCACCTAAAAAATTACCCAAATACACTTTTCCCCATATGGATAACATTTTTCCGAAGCTGATTTGCTTGTTAGCCCATGCAATACTGGACAGAACAGAGCTAGTAAATAGTTCTCCTCCACAAAGTACGATGAGGATCAACCCCATACTGAACGCCAATCCTCCTGCTAGTCGACTTAGACCCCAGCCAGACTGGATATTGCCTGTGGTGACGGTAATGTAAAAAAGAAAAGCCAGTCCAATAAACGCGCCAGCCATTATCGCGAGCCCCAACGTTGTACCGCTGGTCTTATTGGCTTTACTGAGTGCAAACTTTTCCGCCTCAGCCATCATTTCACTGGGCGAGAAATAAAGATTATTCGTCTGAGCTTGTTGCGCCATCGTTGCCCCCGAATCTAATAGTCATGATTACCTCCTGTTATGTCAGTGAGAAAGCCTCACTGCGCATTCAGGTTATGGTGCTCAGTCATACACGTAAAATTGATAATGTTTAAAAACCTTATCAAAATTGTTGATATGGCCTGAGAGAGAAGTAAATGAAACAACTTGCTTATTTGTAAGCAATTTTAGTCGTTGTTATTCTCTGGGCAAAGGATTGAAGCTTAATGAGATATTCTCTTAAACAACTTGCTGTATTTGATACCGTCGCAGATATGGGAAGTGTTAGCATGGCCGCAGATAAGCTGGCATTGACGCAGTCAGCAACCAGTATGTCACTGGCTCAACTTGAAAAAATGCTAGGACGGCCGTTGTTTGAACGTCAAGGTAAACAGATGGCCTTAACGCACTGGGGCATGTGGCTAAGGCCAAAAGCTAAGCGGTTGCTGCAGGATGCGCAACAAATTGAGATGGGCTTTTACGAGCAGCATTTGTTGAGTGGTCATGTCAAACTTGGAGCAAGCCAAACCCCTGCAGAACATTTAGTTCCAGACCTTATCAGTATTATTGATAACTCATTTCCTGAGATGAGAATCTCTCTTAAAGTCAAAAGTACCGATAGTGTCATACAAGGCGTTTTAGACTACAAATACGATTTGGGGGTCATGGAAGGTCGTTGCGACGATAACCGGCTTCACCAAGAGGTTTGGTGTCGTGACCACTTAACCGTTGTTGCCGCTGCGCACCATCCTTTCGCAAAGCATGACACAGTGAGCCTAGCGCAGCTGGAGCAAGCAAGATGGGTATTGAGAGAGCAGGGCAGCGGCACTCGTAAGATTTTTGATAGTTCTATTCACCATTTAATCGAAGATCTTGACGTTTGGCGTGAATACGAACATGTGCCTGTTCTTAGAAGCATGGTTGAAAATGGTCAATATCTTACCTGCCTGCCATATTTGGATGTTGAGCGGTTTATCGAAAACGGCCAATTGGTTGCGCTTAACGTCCCAGAGCTCAGTATGGAACGAACCTTGTCTTTTATATGGCGAGCAGACATGGTAGAAAATCCGTTGATAGAGTGCATTAAACGCGAGGGACTGCGAATGATGAAAGGCAGGCCTTCTGTTCTATAATATTTCCTATATCTGTTGAAATAGCGTTTGCGTCACAATAATAAGTTTCAATTTCATTTTGTTGCCTAATTAATGTGATCTATATCGTTTCGTTTTGCTGACTTACCCCTTACCATGCCATCTTGTACTTTTGATGTGTGAAGAAGCACACTTAGCGAGGCGGTATGAGCACACTTGTCGCGATTTCATTAACTACGGGTATACTTTCAGGTCTATGGGGTTGGATTGCCATCTCACTTGGCCTATTGTCATGGGCTGGTTTCTTAGGTTGTACCAGCTACTTTGCGTCTCCAACCAGCGGGCTGAAAGGCTTAGCAGAGAGTTTAGTCACCAACATGACGGGAGTATTTTGGGCGATGGTAATTATTCACGCTTCACAATTTGCTTCCCTAGAAATCCTTGGTTATGTGATCACTTCTCTCGTGGCATTTATGATGTGTATTCAGGCAAAGCAAAACTGGCTTGGATACATACCGGGTACTTTTATTGGCTCTTGCGCGACTTTCGCAGCAGACGGTGACTGGCAGCTCGTTGTCCCTTCGTTGATCTTAGGTGGTATCTTTGGCTACCTGATGAAAGCAAGTGGTTTGTGGCTACATCAAAAGTCTTCTCAAACACAATCTACTAGTGAGTTACCAACTCGTTCATGATTGTGACCCCCTGATTGATTAGTATCGTTTGATATTTGATACGCGGCCTTGGCAACGATAGGTAGCCAAGGCCGCTTTTTTATGTGTTGCCATTCGCCATTGTTACTACGCGCTTTAACGTCCACCTAAGCAGTAATGGGATGCACTCTGTTCCTTTATCCTCACAGTAGGAAACAATCGCTAGCGCAAGATCGGGCTTAGCAAATTTCTTGAGTACTCTAGTCACCACTTTTTAGCTGGAATAGGATGATCGAGTGGAATTCGTACCATATCTTTAAAAAAAGGTTCAAAACCATTGTTGTAAAGGTAGTGTTCAATATCTCGATCGGGCAGTTCAGTGAGGCGATGACGCTCTTGATCGTTTCCTAGTTGAGCACGAACTGCAGCGGCGTACTTTTTACCCGCTGCATCTCCATCTGTCACTACGTGCCAGTCGATGCCGAAAGCCTTAGCGATTTTGACTAAAGATTTGAGTCCCGATTGAGCAAACTCAATGATTTGTACGCCTTCAGCGGCCAAATTATACCCGCACTGATTCGCTAACTCATTAAATAACCAGACTTCGGTTTCACCTTCGACCAGTAACCAACATCTCGCAAACAATGCTCCAGAGCGGTGAAATCTGATATGAAAGCCAATTCGTCTTAGTTCGTCTTTACTGAACCCCTGTGCTGGAAGATAGGTAGTGATGGTTCGATCGGATTGCCTCACTAGACGCCGAATACTGTTGAGCGGTACTTGCCCCAACAAGTCACCACTATTTGTCGTCAGGATTTTTTGCATAGGAAGTAGTTGGAGCAGGCTCCAGGCTCTTGCAAGATGAGTAGGGTGCAATCGACCCTCTGGATCTTCTAGGATCAATAAAGGCCGAGCACAACGGCGGAGTTTATTGGGACCTTTCGCCTGAAGATAGGCATTGAGCAAGCCCATAAACAAGAGACGTGTCTGTTTACTTTTGGTTTCCTCCACAACTTGAGAGATACTTTTGTTATTTGGTGAGCCACTGAAAAAGATACCATCTCGTTGTTTACGAAGGTTTTTACGTGCATTGGATTTAAATGAAAAGTAGTGGTCAACTAATACATTCATAGAATTCAGGCTACTTTTCATTTCTCCTTTGTTTACATGGCCGGGAATCGCCATTAAGCGCCGACAGGTATTATTGATCCGTTTCTCGATGCGGTCATTGGTATCTCCCAGATTACCGAGCGGACGTTCGAAACGACGCGAATCTTTGAGACGAATGGCAGGGTGGAGTGTCATGAGTTCCTGCGCTAACTTTTCTGAGTGATGCAGTGGTAATGGGTTACCTTCACGATCAAGAAAAGCGTAGCGAGTAGACACATCGTGGCCGTCTCGGCTAGCACTTAAGCGATAGATGATCTTGTTGATGCCTTGCTGATCCTGTATCCAGACTGGTCTTATTTTGCGATAACGACCAGATTTGATTTCGTTCTTATCGTTGGATACTAAGCTGATGACGATTTGTAAGTGCTGTGTTTGTGGATGTGCAATTGAGTAATCGACATGAAAATCTGTCATTTCAAATTGATAAGGTATTCCTTCGGGAGGTAAGGCGACCGATAGGGCATCTAGCAGAGAAGATTTGCCCCACGTATTTTCACCAATTAGGGTCGTGAGCTCGTCAAAAGCGATGGATAGCCGTTTGATCCCACGAAAGCCGGAAATTTCAATCCGCTCTAGCAGCATGAAGTGACTCCGTTTGAGCTATTGTTACCTAAGCATAATAGAAAAACCTCGCATAAGCAGAAGCTTACCTCACAAAGTTTGTGCTTGCTCGGTGTAATCTGCTATCAATAACAAGAGATCTTGATCAACTTAGTTAATGTATATAGAACAGCGTATACAACAAAAGTGTGAAAGTTAATGAATTTGTCATAAAGGATGGGATACGATGTAGCCGAATATGAGAGAAGAAAATATGAAATATAAAAACAATAAAGCGGCTAAGATTAGGCTTGCCCACATTAACGATACCCATTCTTATTTTGAACCAACGTCGCTACAGCTTACGATCAATGTAGAAGGCGAAACCCTTACTCCATATGTGAGTGCCGGGGGCTTTGCGCGTATAGCGACACGTAAAAAACAGCTCGAAGAATCCATATCTGACAATCGCCAAATGGTGTTCCTCCACGCAGGAGATTGTTTTCAGGGCACTTTGTATTTCTCCCTGTTTAAAGGGGAAGCGAATGCGACCATGCTCAATGCCCTCAATATAGATGCGATGGCCTTAGGTAACCATGAATTGGACATGGGCAACTTACCAGTTGCTAAGTTCGTAGAGAAAATCGAGTTCCCACTGCTTGCTGGTAACTGGGATCTGTCTAATGAAAATCAACAGAAAGCCTGCACGCTGAAAAATAAATTACAGGTTTACTCTTTTGTCCCTGCAAGCCATTGTGCTCAATGGATAGTGAAAGAAGTAAATGGAGAGCCCATTGCTATCTTTTCCCTAGCGCTCGATAAAATGGCAGACATTTCTAACCCTGACTCAGACACACCATTTGTGAACTCGATTACAACGGCAAAACATACCGTTGAGGAAATCAGAAATCACGGTATCAATAAGATCATTTTATTAAGTCATATGGGCTATGATGCCGATTTGGATATGGCGGAGAAAGTTGAAGGGATCAGTCTTATTGTTGGCGGCCATAGCCATCGCTTGCAAGGTGATTTCAGTGCGTTGGGCCTGAAAAAGGATGATGAATACGGGATTAAGATCAATGGTACACATATTGTCCAAGCGGGTTATCACGCTCTAAGCATGGGGCACTGTGATATTGACTTCAATGTAGAAGGTGAGATCGTCTCCTTTAATGGGAGAAATGAACTTTTGCTGGGTCGTCGATTATTCCTTGACGCAAGCATGAGTCAAAGCACGAACGAATTGCCCTATAACCTAGCCCGACGTTTTATTGATGAACACCCTAACGTGCTGGTGTGTAAAAAAGATAAGCAAGTACAGGACGTATTGAATGAAAAGTACGTATCACGCGTTAGAGAACTACAACGTCAGGTGATTGCTTGCGCCGATAAGCCACTACGTCATGTCAGAGTTCCTGATGAGGTCGGTGCCAGCGAGTTGGCTCCGTTGGTCGCTGAGTCCTTTGTGCACTCAATGAATAAGCTGGGACACAATGCGGAGTTTGCCATTCACAACGCCGGTGGTGTTCGAAATTCGTTCAATGTTGGTAATGTGTCCGTCGCTGATATCGCGGGTAAGCTGCTACCATTTGCCGTTCCGATCGGTGTTTATCAGCTTAAAGGGAAGGACATTGCCGCTGCGCTTGAGGGGGCAATAAATAACGCCACTAATAACGGCGTGGAAGGGACTGGTGATGGTTCTTATCCTTACACCTACAACCTGAGCTTTGAATATCTTCCGGAAGCGGAAAAAGGAAGTCGAATCCGGAGTCTCAAGATCTACAGCTTGGCGTTAGGTTGGCAGGAAGTATCGAATGAAAAGTACTACACTGGAACGTCTTCAGCCTATACGATGAAAGGCAAAGAGGGCTACGAAGCCATGCTAAACATGTCTGGCGAAGGTATAGTGACGGCTACCTCTATGGCAGATTGTTTTATTGAATTGTTAACTGACGCTCCTGAAACATTAAACAGACCTCGGGAAAGAGCTCAAATATGGTGGCACAAAGGTTGCTAATTTATTCTTCGAGTTAATTGGGTAAGTGAATATTACTCGGAGGAATCTATGTGGAGTAGAGACTGGATCGACGTTGCGGTCGTGATTAGCTGGATAGGCGTTTGGTCTGCATTAGTATACTTTATCCCTGTTGGGGAGTATAGCTTAGCGGTAAAATCAACGTTTAATGTAAAAGGAGCCCATTGGGCTCCTTTTTTGATCTTCGCTATAGACGAAATGTTAGCGCCAGAATACAATCTCAATTGTTTGGGGAGTAGTCGCCTCTGGTTTACTTATCGTCATCTCGTTAGACGTTGTTCTATCCGGTAAGTATAAATGTTGCCTTCTTTTTACGGCATCTATTTCGACGAGACCAACGCAATCAAGTAACCAATGTAAAAGAACATTGGATTGGTTTGTTTGCGGCGGGATCGTCAAAGCATTACTCTGATCCCTCCGCTCAGGAGGAATAATGACCCTATCTATTTATCTCGGTTTTGGTTTGCTAACGCTATCTATGGTGGCTTTAGATATATGGCAAACTCGTGGCGGCAACATCACTATCAAAAAAGCGACAGCTTGGAGCTTATTCTGGTTTTTGATCACGTTCATCTTCGCTGCTAGCATCTATTTCTTTTGGGATGTTTATGCTCCAGCAAGCAGTTACAGCGCTGAGAAAGCGACCGTATCATTCATAACCGGCTATCTGCTAGAAAAGTCACTGAGTGTTGATAACCTGTTTGTGTTTGCCATCATCTTCCATCAGTACTTAGTACCAGAACACTTACGTCCACGAGCATTACTCTGGGGCGTGATTGGTGCGCTTGTCCTGCGTGCCATCATGATTGCGGTTGGCGCTCAGTTACTCGCTCAGTACCACTGGGTTCTCTATGTCTTTGCTGTGTTCCTCATTTGGACTGGCGTTCAGTTGGCAAAAAACAAAGGAGAAGATGAGGTAAATCCATTACCAGAAACGTTGATACGGAAGTGGGCGCAAGTCACCGATGGCTTTCGTGGTAACGCATTGACCGTTGTCGAACAGGGTAAACGAATGTTAACACCGATGGCGATTGTGATTAGTGTAATTGCATTTATGGACGTCATGTTTGCGCTTGACTCTATTCCTGCCATCTTCGCTGTAACGCAAGAACCGTTTCTCGTACTTGCGGCGAACGTATTTGCCCTGTTAGGTCTTCGGACGTTGTATTTTGTTTTACAAGGCATGATGGATAAGTTTATCTACCTGAAAACAGCACTGGCTTTTATCATGACTTTCATCGGAGTTAAGATGATGCTAGTTGGATCAAGTTGGGAGATTCCCACTCCGTTGTCATTAGTTGTATTGCTGATTACTATCTCTATCGCAGTTGTGGCATCGGTAGCCAAACAAAAGAGATTGGCATCAGAAGTTGAAGTAAGTATCGATAAATAAACTAATTCAATCGAGACAAATTACCAGCTTGAATATGTATAAGGTTGTAAAATATTTGTGACTTGAAACGTGTTTTTGAGTGGTTGATAAATAGTAAATGCAATAAAAGTAAATAAATAAGCACTATATCTAGATTTGGTTGCATTTTTTACAAAGTGTCATGTTAATGGTTTGTTTTATTAGAAAAACTAATGTCAAGAAGTAAAATTTGTCATTTTTTGAGCAGTAATTTATTGATTAATATTCCCTCAACGAAACGAATTACACGATTTATAGAGAGGCAATCATGGCACAGGCAATGCACATCGGAACTATCAACGCTCCAATCTCTATGGACAAAAAAACCTACTCGGTTACTTTCAAAGGATTGATTGCACACCTACTAGATATTCTTTTCACCGACAACACACCTCGCGCACATTACGCAAGTGACATGTCTGGTCATATTCAAAAGGATATCGGTCTATATCGTTAATAGACCCACACTTAAAGACTATTAAGCGCCAGCAGAAATGCTGGCGTTTTTTTTTGTTTTATTTTAGTGAAATAGAGTTAGCATTAGGTCGGTCATAGTCAGTAGAACATCAGAGGATCTGTCTATGAACACATTATTAGCGATATCCGTCGCCTCAACCTTCTCTAGTGGACAAATCTGGTCACACGAAGGCCAACCTGCTCAAGTTATTGAGCTATTTACGTCAGAAGGGTGTTCCAGTTGCCCACCAGCGGACAAGTATTTATCAACATTTGAAGAAAGTGATCGATTATGGAAGGAAATTATTCCTGTTGCGTATCACGTTGATTATTGGGACTACCTTGGTTGGCAAGACGACTTTGCTAAACCTGAATACTCCCAACTGCAGCGTCTTTATCGTGCATATGATGTCGTGGGTAGCGTCTATACGCCAGGATTCATTGTTGATGGTAAAGAATGGCGCGGCTTCTTCAATTGGGTTAACCGCGAGCTTCCAGCTTTAGAGCCTAGAAACGCAGAGAGACTGACACTTAGTCGCAAAGGAAATAAATTCATTCTTAACTTCGACAAATCTGGACATCTCGACGCGACGATTGTGTTTCTTGCTAACAATCGAACCACGATAGTGAAGGGCGGAGAAAACAGAGGGAAGTCACTTGAACACGATTTTATCGCTAAGGAACGTCAGCAAAGTCGCTCAAATACAGGTCAATGGCATTTTGAACTCACTAACGAGCTAAAAGATATTGACGCTGTCGTCGCTTGGGTCACAAAGCCTGGTAGTTTTGAAAGAATTCAAACGGTTGGCGGTAAGATAGAGTAGGTGATGTTGCAATATGTTACATTGTATCGCTTGAGGTACTGTTACTTCTGTACTAAGAAAATTTAGAGGATTTGTTTTCAGGGCATCAATATGGGTGTTGTCAGCTATTTCGCACGTGTACCACTTTTATCATTGATGCTGCTGGTTTCTCCTTTTCAAGAGGTTTCTGCGAAAACAGTATCATTTGTCACTGATGTTTGGCCTCCCTATGTACTCAATGCATCCAGCAATCAGGGCAAAGGCTTTTTTGTTGATCTTGTTGTGGAAATGTGTGAGACCGAAGGGCTGAAAGTCGAGATTACTTATGTTCCATGGCTCAGAGCGGAAACTATGGTCAAGCATGGTTCTGCTTTCGCCGCTTTTCCTTACGCGGTTACACAAACCAGAAAACAGTTTGCCGATTTTTCGATCGCTTTAACTCAGTCGGCGAATCCTCCGCGTATATTTTATTATTTACCTCTTGTTCCTAAGGCTGAATCCATCAGCCTGCAAGAACTCATGACCTATCGAGTAGGTACATATCTTGGCTATTACATTAAAGAAAAGCTTGATGAGATGGGTCAGGAGTACGTTCTAGCACAAACAGAAGAGCAAGCCTTTAAATTGCTTCAAAAAGGCCGGATAGATTACCTGCCTGCAGACCCTGAATCTGGATGGAAATGGATTGCTAAACTCTTTCCTGATTCTGTTCATCACTTTGATATTTTACCTGAACCTTTTCCCGGCACGTCTCTTCATTTGATGGTTTCTCGTTCATACCCTAATGCTAAACAAATTCTAGCTCTGTGCGAATCAGGATTTCGAAGTATGATTGAATCAGGGAAGTATTATGAAATGTTGAACAATGAGGGAAAATTGAAATATGCGATCCCCAGCACCAAGTGATCTTTTAATCGGAAAATTGGTTAACAATCAATGACTATAATTAAGAGATTGTAATCACGATGAGAAGATCATTTTATGGCAAATGATTCAGAATTATGGCTATTGAGATGTATCAAAGTGTTACCAGTAACACTGACTATGACAGTCATGCTTGCCATAACTCTGATCTTGGTTGGAGAGGAGCAGAGAAAAATTGATGAGTTGATTGATGGCTTCAGGCAAGACTTTTTGACTAGCCAACGTGAGCAAGCAAAACGTCAACTGGATAATATTCATCAACATTTACTCTTCGAAACCTCTCAAGCTGTCGGCGTATTAAAAGCGGATATTCGAGAACGCATTTATGAAGCGCATAGCATTGCCAGTGGATTGTATCGCGCTTTTCCCAATAGAGAAGAGGCAGAACTCCAATCCTTAATCTCTGAAGCATTGAGAGAAGTAAGATTTAATGAAGGTCGAGGCTACTTTTTTATTTTCTCGATGGAAGGTATCAGCATCATGCATGGGTTGCTTCCGCATATTGAGGGAACGTCCAAAATTGATGCAAAAGACAGCAAAGGAACATTGATTTTAAAACAACATATTGATCTCATTCGACAATCAGCCAACGGTGAGGCCTTTTATCAGTGGTGGTATAGGAAGCCAGGACAAAGTGATGTCGAGTTTGAAAAAATAGGTTTTGGTAAGAGATTTGAGCCTTTTGATTGGTTTATTGGTACGGGGGAATATGTTTCTGACGTTGAGGACGAAATAAAGCAAGATCTTCTGGAATGGTTAACAGCATTAAGATATGGAGAAGATAACTACGTATTTGTGATGGATATGAAAGGCGTAACATTAGCGCATAAAGATCCCGACCGAATCGGAGACCCAGAACCTGATCTCCTTGAAACAATTAGAACAACATTAAATGGTGAATTGTCAGGGTTTGTCGAATATCAAAGCCCTTATGTTCCTAAAGGGATATTCAATTCAAACAAGGTAAGTTATGTTCAGGTATTGCCGGAATGGGGATGGATCATTGGGACGGGTTTTTTTACTGAACATGTTGAACGTGTCTTAAGCCCCCAAGTGGTCAAGTTGAAACAGTCTCATTCAGAAGATCTCCTTCGTGTGATTCTTATCTTATCGGGATTGATGTTGCTTCTTGTCACTTTGTCGTTTTGGGCCAGTAAGTTGGTAAAACGACGCTTTGATGACTATCAGCAAAGAATCGAAGATGATATTAAACAACTCGAGATAAGCCGCGTACAATTAGAAAGGTCTGCCCATATCGATTCATTGACAGGCATTCCCAATCGCAGTCAACTGGATGAGCAATTGGATCGCTGCATTGAGCAATGCCGGATAGAGAAGTCGAAGTATGCGGTCTTATTTGTTGATTTAGATGATTTTAAAAGGATCAATGATAAATATGGTCATCATGCTGGTGATGAGTTGCTTAAAGCCGTCAGTACAACATTTTCAAAGCTCAGACGTGACGATGAAATACTGGTTCGTTTCGGAGGAGATGAGTTTGTTTTTGGCTTTCCAGTCATTGAAGAAGAAGAGGCAATGCTCAGAGCGGAAAGAATTCAAGAATCGATTGCTATCCCTATTCTGTTTAATGGTGTTCAGTTATCAACCAACTGCAGTATTGGTATCGCTATGTTTCCCGATCATGGCGCTAATTCTTCGGAGTTATTGTCTCACTCAGATGTTGCGCTTTACACTTCCAAGGAACAAAAAAAAGGTCAGATACAGCTATTCACTAAAAGGATTAGTGAGGTACTGGAGTATCAGTTTGCACTAGAAGAGCAGCTGAGCCTTGCTTTGGCGAGAGAAGAAATAAGCGTTGAATACCAGCCTAAAATCAATGCGGCAAGTGGTGAGCTGATCGGAGTTGAGGCCCTATGCCGCTGGCACTCATCAGAACTTGGCTACGTTCCTCCCGATGAGTTTATTGAAGTCGCTGAAAAAAAAGGATTAATTATCGAAATCGGGGATTTCGTGATGAAACAAGCCTGTAAAGATATCGTTTTGTTTAATCGATTAAATCATAGCCAAATAAGTGTCGCGATAAACATTTCGCCACTGCAGCTTCTTCATAAAGATTTTGAATTGAAAACCAAAAATATCCTCACTTCGAATGAGTTGGCCAATCAGCTTGTTACTTTTGAAATTACAGAGAATGTCGTCATTGAAGATACACACAGAGTCAAAGATATATTGACCAAGCTAAGCTTGGAAGGTTTTGGCGTTTCTCTTGATGATTTTGGCACGGGTTACAGTTCTCTTCGATATGTCAATGATCTGCCAATCACTGAAATCAAAATTGATCGACAGTTCATTCTTGATATCAATGATGACAACTACTTGGATAGTTTAGCGAATACCATCATAGCAATTGGACACTCCAATCAGCTCAATTTAGTGGCGGAAGGGGTGGAGACAAAGCGTCAAGCAGAATTACTCAATCAAATGGGTTGCCAAGTGCTTCAAGGCTACTATTTTGATAAACCGCTGCTCTTCAAACAGCTATGTGACAAGTATATTCAACGAGAGCTAGCGTAGCAGAATCCTTGTACATTGTTGTTGAGTCTAAACAGCACAAAAATAGCTTACCCATTGCCCTTTGTTTTCTGGCGTTAGTCAGGGAATCGAAGCTAGGACAGCCGCTCCTTTCCTCCCAACCTCCGCGACGACACTCTTGCTGCTTTGCGTGCTGCTATTTCTGTACGGACAAGCTCAAAAGCTCAGTGAAATTTTTATTAATTTGCTAACAGTGAATCATTATGATTTAGACTCTAGTAGAAGCTTTGGCGCATTAAAAAAGGCGCTAAATAGCGCCCTTAGGAAAATCATCAATTCATCACTACTTCTTACGGCAGTATTCCGCAATAACGTACATAGATTGGCCGCCGTTCGCTTTACCAGAAACAAGCTTAGGATCGTCGCCAATGCTGATGCCGCGGATAACCGTGCCTTGCTTGATTACTTGGTTAGTGCCTTTAACTGGTAGGTCTTTGATGACCGTTACGTCGTCACCTTTTTTTCAGTTCGACGCCGTTGCAATCAAGTGGTTTGTCATCAGCAGACATACCAATCATGGCCCAGTTCATTTGTTCTTCTTCCATGTACATCATGTCTAGTGCATCTTGTGCCCAGCTTTCGCTGTTTAAGCGCGTTAACTGGCGCCATGCTGTGACTTGTACACCTGGAACTTGGCTCCACATACTATCGTTCAAACAACGCCAGTGGTTGATGTCTTTAGGCTCGTCAATTTCACCCAGACATGTGTCGCAAACCATAATAGCGTGATCCACTGTCACGTGGCTGTGTGGTGGAACGGCGTAGGCGGTTAGCTGAGATTCAGCACTGCACAATTCACACTTAGATTGGCAACGTTCTAGCATGGTCGCTTCTGAAGACATAATGGGCTCACATATAAATAGGTATTAAATCAAGAGCGCTATTATCCACTTTATCCATCGAAAATAAAGGGGCATTGTCTTTGGCGAGTACGAGCAGCCTTGATTTAGCGGTTATTCCCGCAATAGTTAACTGATATTTGTGACGCCGTCACTAAGTTTGTTCCTATTCTTTACCATTTTTATAACAAACGGCATAATGAGCGGCGTTTATATATCAATTTTGTAGGACTGACATTGGAACTGCTTTCTATCGATTTTTTGGGCAAGCCTTTGCGCCTAGAGGGCTCTTTGGCTGGTTGGCAGCAACTCTTCTGGGATAATCAATTAGTTTCCCAGCTTGATGCGGACTCTGAACGTGGTAAAGAGTCGTCGCATGAATTCAAACTCCTCAACGGCGAAGAAGAGCTGATATGCCGACTTGAAACATCACTCGATTGGCAACCTTTTTTAATTGAATATAAAGCGATACTCAATGAACAGTTAATTGCTCAAGGTAGCCGCGATACAAAAGATATAGAGCAGCAAACACCGTTTACGCCACCAGAGCCAGAGAAAAGGTTTAGCCTGATTGGTTTGTTGTCACTTGGCATGAAAGCTTTCAAAAGTGCAAAGCTGATTAAAGTCGTTCTGGCATCAGCGAGCCTAGCGGCATATTCGTGGCTGTTTTCCTTTCAGTTTGCTTTGGCATTGATCGCGTGTTTGGTATTCCATGAGTATGGCCACGTTAAGGCGATGAAGTACTTTGGTATGAAAACCAAAGGCATTTACTTAGTGCCTTTTCTCGGTGGACTGGCGTTAAGCGATGAAAAGATCAATACGCGTTGGCAGGATGTCGTCATTTCCATCATGGGCCCGATGTTTGGCTTTGTGTTGTCACTCATTTTGGTTGGCCTCTATTGGATCACGGGTGAAATGTTCTTTGCGGGGTTGGCCGTTTTTAATGCCTTCCTAAATTTATTTAACCTCTTGCCAATTTTACCGCTCGATGGAGGCCATGTTATCAAAAGCATCAGCTTCTCCATGAACAGCCTGATGGGAATTGTGCTGTGTACCGCTGCTGCGCTAGGTGGCGTTGCGTTGAGCTATTCATTGGGATTAACGCTGTTTGGCTTCTTGCTTATCATGGGGACATTAGAAATCGTCATCGAGTGGAGAGGACGACACCATAGTCATCTATTACCGCTCGATAGATATGGTCAGGTTGTTGCTGCGGTTTGGTACGTTGCGCTGGTGGCAGGTCTGATTGGTATCATTTGGTATTTTGCTGGGACAGGTGATCAGCTTTTACAGTTACCACTTATGATCTTAGGGACTTAGAAACAGATTGGGGAGCATTTCACTCCCCATTGTATTCATGAACAGTTTGGTCGCTTTACATTGTAGTTGGGCAATGTCTTTATCTTAGCTGATAAATCCTTTATGCGAGTGCCGTGTGAAGGGTGTGTAGAGAGCAATTCTGGGGGTTGGCTTCCACCTGAAGCTTTCGCCATGTTCTGCCATAAGCTAATACTTTGATTCGGGTCAAAACCAGCTTTCGCCATGAGCTCTAAACCAACAATATCGGCTTCAGATTCCTGAGTTCGTCCGTAAGGCAGCAACACCCCGTATTGCAGCCCCAACCCTAAAGCAGCCATTGTCGCACTTTGGTATTGAGCGTACTCGGAAGACCCCAAAACCGCGCTGGTAATTTGTAATCCGGCGCTAGTTAATTGAGACTGAGACAGGCGTTCATTACTATGGTCAGCCAGAACGTGAGCGATTTCATGGCCAATAACAGTGGCCAATTGATCTTCATTCTTTGCGACGTTGAGTAACCCAGTATAAACGCCAATTTTTCCGCCAGGTAGTGCAAAAGCATTGACTTGTTCACTATCAAAAACCACAACTTCCCAGTCTTTAAACTCAGGTTGCTGAGGGACTTGTTTAGTGACGGCTTTCGCGACGCACTGGACATAGGCGTTTATCTTATTATCTTTACTAATTTTTTGCTGCTGCTTCATTTGCTCAAAAGATTGGGCGCCGAGTGCACTCATGTCTTGATCCGAAAAAGCAGCAGTTGGTTTCGCCCTGTGGGTGATGAGGTGCAGGCGGCTAATCCTACAACGGTAGCTAAGGCTGTGTATTTCAACCAGTTACGCATGTAATGCTCCGTTTCGATCTTAATAATGTTGCTTATCATACCATTAGGTTACAATGCGTTGTAACGCATTATCACGAGTAATTGTATGACTATTTGGAAACGACCTATTGACCTTGATCGCCTGAATGCGACTTCTGAAAATACTTTGATAGACCACCTAAAGATCATTTATACCAAAGTTGGCGAAGATTTCATTGAAGCCAAAATGCCAGTCTGTCATTTCACACATCAGCCTTTGGGTATGCTGCATGGTGGTGCTTCGGTCGTGCTCGCTGAAACGTTGGGTTCAGTTGCAGCCAATTTCTGCGTCGCTGATGATGCTTACTGCGTTGGGCTAGAGATTAATGCCAACCATATTCGTTCTATGAGAGAAGGTAATGTGATTGGGCGGGCGGAACCGATTCATCTTGGTGTCTCAACGCAAGTGTGGCAAATCAATATTACTGATGAACGAGAACGGCTTGTATGTACCAGTCGTTTGACGATTGCGATTAAGAAGAAACGCAATGCAAAGCAGTCTCTTAAGGTTAACTGATCATGGTTGTTGAATTTAAAAGCGGAAAAATCATTATTACAGCGCATGAAGTTGTGGTGAAAGTAGCTACAGAACACATGATTACATTGCAGGCTCAAGTGGATGCAGTTCAGCTTATTGGTCGAGGTGCTAACGTTATTGCTGCCAATGGCTCGGAGACCAAATGGTCTATCAAGCTTGATAATGAACAACAACTGTTCAAAATCGCAAACCAAATCGGGATCGATATTCAATAACCCTAAAACTTACTTGCTTCTTCGGTATAAATAAGGAAACTTAGTCTGGTCATATATATGTGAGATTTCCTCTTTATGAGTAGCCCCAGACTTCGTGTTCAATTTGAAACCTTATTTGAACACTACAATGGCAAAGATTGTGGTGTTCAACTTGAAGAGATTACCGATATTCTGTTTTGTACTCGACGTAACGCACGCATCGTACTCAATAAAATGGAAGAAGAGGGATGGATCGAATGGCATCCTTCTCCGGGGCGAGGTAAGCTTTCTCAACTGAACTTCAAACGCAGCCGTACTGATGTCAGCGAAAACCTCGCTAGGCGATATCTTGAAGAAGGGAAAATTGGCCAAGCGCTTAAAGTTCTAGACCAAGATTCTGCGAAACTTGCGCAAGTAGTTGAAAGTTATCTGGGCGTGCAGCAGCTAGAAGGGCAACAAGTCTTACGATTGCCATACTACCGCCCTCTATCCATGCTCAATCCTGAAAAGCCAGTTCGTCGTTCAGAGCAGCATATTGCTCGTCAAATCTTTAGTGGGCTGACTCGCCTTGATGACAGTGAGAAGCTCTGTCCTGATCTTGCCCACACATGGGAAATGCTCTCTCCTAAGCATTGGCGGTTCTATCTCAGACCAAATGTCCGTTTTCACAACGGCGACCTGCTTACAACGGATATGGTCGTTAACTCATTACTTGCACTAAAGAACAAAAACCTGTATTCGCACATAGAGGACGTGGTTAGCCCAGGCCGTTGCGTTGTCGACGTTACGCTTAGAAAAAATAACTACCACTTACCGCTTTTATTGTCCGAATCTGATGCTAAAGTCCTATTGCCAGAGAATTCTAGAGCAGAAGATTACGACATAAACCCTGTTGGAACAGGGCCATACAAAGTGATTCAAAATGATGACAAAAGGCTTGTTTTGCAAGCTTTTGATGGCTATTTCGGTTTCAGACCTTTAATTGACCGCGTAGAAGTCTGGGTCATTGACGATATTCATTCATCAATGGTATTTCCGAGTATGACCAATCCCATCAAGCCTGAAACTGATACCTATAGTGATGACGTTGAACTTGACCCAGGCTGTACCTATTTGTTGCTCAATCGTCGTAGCGGATTAGCGAAATCTGATGAATGGGCGAATTACTTTAGTCACCGTCTTGGATCCCTGAATTTATATCAGGAGCTTCCTCAGGAAAAGATAGTGGAATTAGGTGTGTTACCTGCCCATGGGCTGAAGCCAGGCTGGTATCACCATACTAGGCAAGGGCACTATACGTCGCCGCCTGCCTACCGAAAAGTAACCATTGCATACCACGGACAACACCCAATGTTCCCAACATTGGTAAAGTGTATTGAGTCGCTATTGAAGCAAGATAACTTAGAAGTTGAACTCATTAAGTATGACATCACTCTACCGGATATTGATGATGTGGATGTGTGGGTCAAACCGATGGGCATTGCTAACAATCGCGAAGATGGCTTAGCAGGTTGGCTACTTAACTATAGCGATATTGAGCAGTTGAGTAAGCCTGAAGACTTTAAATATTGGTCTAGCCTTGTTGAGGTTTGGCAAGCAGAAGAAAATAGCCTTTTCCCAGCAAAAGACTTAGGAAAATCTCTGGTAGAGAAAATGCAGATCATTCCTATGTTTCATTGTTGGTTGGGGATCAGTAAAGACCAATGTGGCTCGCTGCAAAACGCTAAATGTAATGCGCTTGGTTGGTTTGATTTTAGTCAGGTTTGGCTGAAACCGGAGAAGCTAAGCGAAGATTTAGAGATGGTACATGGCAAAACCGAATAAGAAACAACCCAGTAAAACCGTCGATATTTATTGTTCTAAGTGTAAATCTCAGCTCTTCAAATACCGAAAGGGTGGCAAAGGGGCACTGGTTAAGTGTTTTAAAGAGCGTATTGTCGAAGATTACACAAAAATGGCGTGTCATTGTCCTGAATGTGGCCGAGAGTTTGCGAGAGAAGCATTGATTCGAGGTGCTCCCGCCTACAAGATTATTGGCGGAAAAGTCACTATGAAGTAGAGCACAGTTAACATAATCTTTTAACAAAAATAACAGTACTATTGATTGAGAATTCTGTTGAAAATGAGGTGAGGCGCACTGATTTTGATCTTAATCGCTAAAAATCGTAAAAATATCGTTAAGAGCTATCATTGAATTTTAAAAGTGTTAGAATGTCGCTGTTTAAAAATCAGTCCAATCTATCAACTTTGCAAACAATAGGGGTTATCAATGGAGCTAGGTCTCATCATCGCTTTCATCGTCACGTCAGCTGTAATGGTCAAGAAAGAGATGACAAGCTCAAAATAATTACCGTTTCATTCATAACATTTTGGTTATCTTTTTTGAATGAACGATAAAAGCTCCCAAATTTGGGGGCTTTTTGTTTTTACCTTGGTTTATCCGTGATTTGAATGTAAAAAAGCCAGTATAAAACTGGCTTTGAATGATAGGCTGTGTATTGCGTTCTGTTAGAACTGGTAATCTACACTCACACCCCAGTTACGACCTGGTTGACTGTAGTAATCCATGTTTGAAACTGAAGTTTTTCCTGTCAGGTCATCATACAGATGATATTTCTTATCCAGTGCATTGAATAAGCCTGCACGCAATGTAAGGTCCTTAATAGGGCGGTAGTAACCAGTTAGATCAACCACAGTATAACCATTGGCATCTACGTTGTCTTCTGAAGACCATTCAGTTTTGGCGTCAACCATAGTGACATTCAGTAAACCACCGTAGTGGCGTTCAGGATGATCATACCCCACACCAAATACCGCTGACAATGGCGCTACACTATCAATAGCATTGCCAGTCTTTTTGTCTTCACCTTCTGCATACGCAACCGAAAACTTGCTGTAGGTACCTTGAGGTAAATCGAATGATTTATCCAACAATAATGTACTAGAAAGTTCAGCTCCGTATATTTCAACTTTGTCTAAGTTTTGGTTGGTATATACCGTTTTACTACCGCTGGTACCAGTTTGTATGGTTTCAATAAAGTTATCATACTCGTTGAAGAATGTAGCAAGTTCAAACTGAGCAAATTCGTTATTGCCTCTGAAACCTACCTCATAAGAAATACTGCTTTCCGCTTTAAGATCTGGGTTTGGCTCTACAATTGCGCCTTGATCATAAAGATAATAAAGGTCATAAACAGTCGGTGCCTTAAACCCAGTACTTATTTTTGCAAAAGTTGAGAATTTGTCAGTAAGGTGATAAACGGCACCGAGATTCCCTGTCATCGCTGAGTCACTGTTCTTAGAAACAGTATTGGTATAGCTGTCGGTTTGTTCTGGATCAGATTCAAATGAATCGAATCGAACACCGCCAGTGATCACTAACTTTTCATCAAGGAAAAAGGCGTGATCTTGCAGAAATGCTCCCCATTGAGTCAATTTGGCGTTTGGACTCGTACCTCTAGTACTTGGAGATGAGGTGCCGGAATCCAAGAAAAAGTCGGTGTTAGTTAGTTCAAAATCGTTATGGATATAACTTAGGCCGTAAGTTAGCTGGTGAATTGCTGACTCACTAGACAATACTTTGTCAAATTGGCTGTTGAACTGGATAGACGTATCTTGTGTGTCACGTTTACGTACGCGTCGGTTATATCTGTCAGTTGTATCCCCATTGTCATTAACTGACTGAGAATCTTGATAAGAGATCGACCAGTCAAGTTCATCAGCAATAGCATGATTCATCAACCACTTATGCTCAAACGTTACACGTGTACGTGTATTATTGTCGTCGTTAAATGCATTACTGTAGTTGAATGGAGGAGTAGAAGATAACTTTTCTAGATCGGTTTCTCTGTAAGTGAAATCATGGTGTTCAAGAGTCAGACCTACGCGATGTTCTTCGTTTAATTGATAATATACTTTAGCAAGTAGGTTCTGAATCTCTTTGTCAGCAGGGTTTGCTGCGCCTCGGTCATCACCTTCGACTTCTGAACCATCACCATGCTTTTGAGTTTCTTTGCCATCAGCATAGGTAAGCATTAAAAGGGTTTCCAACTGATCTTTGCGCATGGCCCAAGTACCCGTTGTTTTGAATGTTTCATCTGCTGACGTATAACCCGTCTTGAAACCAAAACGATGTTCATTGCCATCTGTTGTAAGAATATCATTTGGGTTCTTCGTTCTAAGTAATACGGTACCGCCTAATGCGTCAGAACCATAAAGCGACGATGAAGCTCCTTTATTGACTTCGATAGCTTTAAGCGTATCGACTTCAAATGTATTTTGGTGTTTAGCTTGAGTACCGCCACCGGAGTTATAAGGGACGGGCTGCTGAACATCGTCAACCATGACCTTTACTCGACTCTCTTCCATACCTCGGATGTTAAAGCCGGAGATACCAAATCGCCCAGTCCCTTGAGCCTGAACACCAGGTTCATACTTAAGTGCATCTTTAACATCTTTGGCCAGCAAGTTGTCAATTTGGTCTTCCGAAATTGTCGCAACGGAAGAAGATACATCATTTTTATTTTGCTCTGTACGAGTGGCCGATACCACGACTTCATCAAATAATGCATACTCTTCTGCATGCGCACTTGGTAGTAGAGCGAGTATAATAGAAGCTGACAATAATGATTTTTTATACATTGTTGTAATTACCTTTAAATCCATAATTAGGCTTATGCTTGAACGGCAAGAACTCTATAGCATCTAAATGATAATTACTATCGTTTGCATTACTGTTGTTTGTATGTTTTTTACCGATTTTCATTCTAATTATTAAAAAATATATAAAATACAGATAGATGAACATTCCATTAACAATTGTAAAGGTTCCATTTACCCACCCAAATCGTGATTTAAATCACTTTATTGATTTAATGTATTAATAGGAATAATAATATTGCAAAGTCCAATAACATTAGAAGCGATGCATATCCTAGATGCGATTGATCGCAGAGGAAGCTTCGCGGCAGCGGCGAATGAACTTGATCGTGCGCCCTCATCGTTAAGCTATCAGATTCAAAAGCTTGAACAGGATTTGGATATCATGATCTTTGACCGTTCAGGTCACAAAGCCAGTTTTACACAAGCAGGGAAGCTTATTCTTGAAAGAGGGAGAGTGATCTTGTCTGCGACCGAAAAACTGGTTAACGATGCCAGTGTTCTTGCTAACGGTTGGGAACTCGATATGACACTTGCTTATGATGGTATTGTGTCTATTCAGAATTTTTTTCCCTCTGGTCGATGCCCTTGGGAATGTGAGCTCCACACGTATTCGACTGCAAGAAGAGATCCTAGCGGGTTGTTGGGAATCACTCGATGAGGGCAGGGCAGATCTGCTAGTTTGTACTAAACCTGACACCTTACCATTAGACGTTAAGTCCGAGACGATCGGGGCCTTGAAAATGATCTGGGTTGCTGCCCCCAACCACTATGTGCACCAACGAAATGGACCATTTAACGAAGACGCTAGAGCTAAATATCGCGTCATTGCGATTTCGGATACCGCAAGAGAGCAACCCGCTATCAGTGTCAACATATTGCAAAAACAACCTAGACTAACAGTTAGTAACTTGTCTGCAAAAATTGATGCGTTGCAATCCGGTTTAGGTATAGGCACCATGCCATTATCCGTGGCGCAGCCTCTTATTGATAAAGGAACACTAGCCAAAATCTCAGACAGTGAAACTTTTGAGATGGACATCATTATGGCTTGGAAAAGAAACCAGATGGGCGAAGCCAAATCTTGGTGCATTAAGTACCTCAAGAAAAACTGGACACTAAAAGAGTGATCGAGTTTGTTCGGGTGGATCAAACACGATCCGCCCGTCTAACCAAGTGGTAACACCATATCGGCGATGCCATCTTCAAAATTGACATCCAGCTTAAAGCCGAGCTTCTGTGCGAGCATTAACATTCCCCTGTTGGTGGGCATTGTCATCCCAGATATTTGCTTGGTTCCTTTCTGGCGACAATATTCTATGATTTTATCCATCAAAATCTTACCTAATCCTTTCCCTTTCAAATCAGAGCGAATCAATATAGCGAATTCAGCATCCGTATTTTCTGAATTGATCAAGGCGCGCGATACACCGATAATAGTGGGGTTTGAATCATAATTAGCCACCGCGACAAACGCCATTTCACGGTCGTAATCAATTTGTGTCAGGTTAGCCAACGCCTCATGATTAAACTCTCCGACATCACTAAAGAAGCGCTTATATAGATCTTCTTTCGATACATTATTTATAAAGTCTGCATGGCCAGGCTCATCTTCGGGAAGAATAGGGCGTAATAAAATAGAATCACCATCTCTTAACTTTATTTTTTGCTCATATTCAACGGGGTAAGGGCGAATTGCTAAGCGTTTTTGAGCATCTCCTTGATATGTCTTAAGCACTAAATCTGCGTCGAGAATCGTAAAACTATCCCCAATCGCGAGTACTGGATGAATATCCAGCTCATAAACCTGAGGGCAATCCACAATCATCTGAGAAATCCTTACTAATAGTTCAGATAGCCCTTTAATATCCATCGGCATCGGCAGTTTTTGAGGACGTATTTTACCACTCTTAATTGCTCTAACGATCAAATAGCGAGCGAGCGTCATATTAAGTGGGGGAAGAGCGGCAGCGGCATCGATTGACTCATCCCATTCTGAGCCTCCTTGGCCGACCAATATAACGGGGCCAAAGATTTCATCCGTTTTTACTTTTATGCGGATCTCTTCACCACCGGCAAGTTTTGCCATGCCTTGAACCAAGAGGCCGTACACGTGTGCAGAAGGATAAGAAAATTTGGTTCTATCAAGTATTGCCTGCGCAGCACTGGCGACTTCCTGACTATTGCGTAAGTTAAGCATGACACCCTGTACGTCTGACTTGTGCGCAATATCTGGAGAACGAAGTTTAACCGCAACCGGATACCCTATCTGTTCGGCAACATGAACGGCCTCACTGGCATCTGAGGCGATCCAAGTTGGTAAGACATTAAAATCAAAACATTTAAGAAAATGACCAATTTGATGGGTATCTAGTGATACTGTGTTTTTATCCAGTAATTTGCTATCAATCCATTTCTTGGCTTCCTTCAATTCTGCTACGTGAACGGGTTCAGCTGTCGTTGGTGTTTCCATCAATTGCTTTTGGTTTCTTCGGTATTCTACTAGATGCATGAAAGCGACAACAGCGCTTTCCGGAGTTCTATACGTCGGTATGCCTGCATGAGTAAATATGTGTCGCGCAGGTCTGGCTGTCATTTCACCAGACCAGTTAGTCAATATGTTGAAGTGTTTGTGTCTGGGGTGGGCTTTGATTGCTTCGACGATCGCGAGCGCCGTTTGTTCAGAGTGGGCGATGGCGGAGGGGCTGTACATAATCAGAATGGCATCAGCACAATCACTATCCATTAAAATGTTAAGTGTATCGATGTAGCGCTGATGCCCTGCATCACCCACTAGATCAATGGGGTTGTTGTAGCTCCAACTAGAAGGCAAGATGTGACTTATTTTATCAGTGATGTCATCTGGAAGAACCGCAAGTTTACCGCCACGAACCAATAAGGTATCCACCGCCATGATAGCCGGGCCACCGCCGTTGGTGATGATGGCAAGTCGTTCGCCACGAAGTGGGACCGAATGCGTGAGTGTTTCTACAGCGGCAAAGAGTTCATGCGAGTTGTTTACTCGTAGCATCCCAGTGCGGCGAATGGCGGAATCGTAAATAATATCGAGAGTGTTATCTCCGCCCGTATGAGCTTGAGCCGCACGTCTACCCGCTGAGGTTTTTCCACCTTTCAAAACGAGAATGCGACGATTACGAGAGGCCGCCCTCGCCGCCGACATAAATCGTCTTGCCTCTTTGATTGTGTCTACGTAAAGCAATATGGCTTCAGTGTGAGAGTCCCTACTTAAGTGATCAAGTAAATCTGCAAAATCTATATCATGTGCATTTCCAATTGAGATAAAAGCTGAAAACCCAATATTTTTATCGTTCGCCCAATCGAGGATGGTGGTACACATAGCCGCTGACTGGGAAATAAAAGCAATTTTGCCTTTTTGTGCCGTGATTGGGGAAAATGAGGCGTTGAAGTTTACCCACGGTAACATGATTCCAAGGCTGTTTGGTCCCAATATTCGTATGTTGAACTTTTGTGCAATATCGAGACAAGCGTCTTGGATACTAAAGCCTTCACTGGTTTCCCGATGCATATCGGCAGAGAGAACAATGGCGGCTTTGACCTTTTTCTTCGCTAGTTGTTTGAATAGGTCTAGATTTCTGCTGGCGTTGGTACATAAAATAGCGACATCGGGTGTAATTGGCAGTGATTCGATAGTCTTGTAAGCGAGCACACCGCACACCGAACTATAGCGAGGCGTAACTGGCATAATTGCGCCTTCAAATCCCCCTTGAAGAAGGTTTTTCATCACGATATTACCGGCTCTCATCGTTCTGATCGAAGCGCCAACAACAGCGACTGACGTTGGTTTAAATAAGTGGCTCAGACTGTTCATTTTTAAACTCCGATATTCAGTGTTCAGACTAATATTAACCAAGCAATTGAACGAATTCAGAGATAATTAGGTGTTGTTTTAATCAGATCACCTGCTACGACTTCGACTTTGTGTCATGGGTCACAGTGTATTGATATATAATTAAAATGTTGGCTTGATTCTCTCGCTATCTAACGGCATGATTTACAGTAATTTCTACAAAAGGCATTTGAAGAATTCATGAAAAAAATCGCAATAGTTGGCTTATCAGTGGTGCTTTCAGCGTGTGTATCTAGTGATTACGTCACCGACGTAGCGTCTGAAAGTTATCGTGAAGATTACAAAACAGCGGCAATAGAAAAGCCGATTGTTTCGGAGCAAGGCGTTACCAACGGCGTCACGGAAGAAGCGGTTAAGACGGTTAGGCCGATGGCTGAGAAGCAAATGACTAAGATGCAATCTCACACGAATGCCAAGCCAGCAGTGGCGATTATTCCACCCACCGCTAAACAGAAAGCGTCGAACCCACGTTATGGCTTCACAATCCAAGTGGTTGCTGTGGGAAGTCAAACTAAGGTTGACCAATTTGCGCGCAAATTACCGCGTGACGGTGAACCTGTTTGGGAGAACTATAAAGTCGTAAATGGCACTAAGTGGTATACTGTTCTCTATGGAGACTACGCCACTCGATCTGATGCGAAAAAAGCGATTTCGAAGCTTCCTAGTGAGCTGCAGGATATGAAACCTTTTGTTAAAAGTATCGATGCGATTAAGAACTCTGAGTTCCCATCATTAAACAAACTTAACTAATTCTACTCAAAAGGGGCATTAGCCCCTTTTTTAATGCATATTTAACGACCAATCAAACCGTCAAACAGTCATAATTCGGTTAAAACAATGAATCCGGAACCGAGATTTGATTATGATTGCTTTACCAATCCCTCTGTTATTTCACGGAAAGATCTTTAATGGCGATTACAACAATTTTACTTCTTTGTGGTGGCGGTGCGGCTGAGCATGAAGTGTCACTCGTATCAGCAGATTTCGTTCAGTCTCAACTTGAACTTACCCCAGAATTTGAGGTTATTCGAGTGGAAATGAAACCCGAAGGTTGGTATCACGGTGACCAATTAGTGTACTTGGATACCAATGCCGGAACACTCAACTCAGAAATGGAAGCAACCAATCTCGACTTTGTGGTGCCTTGTATTCACGGTTTTCCGGGAGAAACGGGGGATATCCAGTCGATGCTTGAATTATCTGGCATTCCTTATCTGGGCTGCGGTTCTGAAGCGAGCACAAACAGCTTCAATAAAATTACGTCAAAGCTTTGGTATGATGCGCTCAATATACCTAATACGCCATACATCTTTTTTGTCTGAAAACAACCAACAAGCGTATGATCAGAGCGTAGCGGCATTCGAAGAATGGGGAAGTGTATTTGTCAAAGCGGCAAGACAGGGGTCATCTGTTGGCTGTTACAAAGTGACGCAAAAAGAGCAACTTAGTCAAGCGATAGACGATGCCTTTGGTTATTCAGATCAAGTGTTGGTTGAAAAAGCGGTCAAGCCTCGTGAACTAGAAGTCGCAGCATATGAATATCAAGGTGTACTGCATGTTACGCCACCAGGTGAAATAAAAGCACCTGAAGATTCATTTTACTCGTATGAGGAAAAATACAGTGCAGATAGCCATTCAACAACAGATGTGGAAGCAACGGATTTAACCAAGGACCAACTTATCGTTATACAGCAAGCGGCTGAAAAAGTGTTCAAACAAATGAAACTTCGTCACTTGTCACGTATCGACTTTTTCCTGACTCCGGAAGGGGACGTTTACTTAAATGAGATCAATACCTTCCCTGGAATGACACCTATTTCAATGTTTCCGAAAATGGTTGAGAATCATGGCTTAAAGTTCTCAGAGTTCTTGGCTGATTGCGTAAAAAGCTCGCTTTAATCCCAGGGTTTAAAACGTTTAAATATCATCATCTCTGCTTCTGCGGTGACCTTGCTTCCTAAGTACTGATAGGGCATCGCAGGACTTAACCATCGACCATAATGTTGTATATCGATAGTTTTCACCCCTTTACGAGACATTTCTTTTACCGCGCCAACTCTCAATGATTGTCCTGAAAATTTCACATTCAGTTTAAGCTTGTCACTTGCAGCCCTTAGAATTCTATAAATAGACGAATCATTCAATGGCTCAAGACTAATATTATTGTGCTTATCAATCGCGCTGAACAAATACGTGTTTTGTCGTGGGAGGTGTCTCAGCCATCTCGTTAAATACTGGTAAGCATGATCGGAAAGCACATAATGAGAATCACCCACAAAAACAGTACACTCAGCCATATCTAGCTTAAGGTCATTTCGGGTCAACTTCTTTAACTCGGAACGTTTTAGCATACACTCGAACATGAGATGATAAATCGCTATATCACGTACCACTCTAATCGAGGATTTGTTGTCGAGTTTCTGTGTCAGTTGCTCAAGATGCTTTCGTTCAAAGGGGACAGCAGAGCGAGCATCACCAGATTTGTCAATTCGTAACTTAGATAATGATTGCTGTACATTGGAGAGGATTGTAGGGTCCGTCATTGCTAATATTCTATGGATAAGAGATATTGTCACAACGTAACGCCTTAATGTTGAATACTTTCTTTGTATAGACTCTCTTTCTATAAACAATCGGACTGCGGTCGCTGAAGCGGGTAGAGCAGTGACCGATTTCTTGTGGCAATAGCTGGTAAAGAGATTCCAATCTTTTGTTAATGCTAACAGTGAGTTATGTGCATATTGACCATCTGTGAGTGAGTTCATAATGTCGACGTTTACGGCTTGAGTAAGCTGCTGAATGAATCGATTTTTTGTATCTAAATCTGTGATTGTCCTAATGTTTTTTCTCATTTGAGCGCACTATAACAATATTATCCTTGTCCAATATACTTGATTAAGGGCGATATACAATTATTATTAATTTAACTCATGACTAAATAAATATGACTATGGCTGCTGCGACATATCGAGGTTTCACCCTCAAGACTGCTGGAAGTTCTACCGATGTATGGCAAGTACAGATAAAAAACCATGTTTTATCTGGAAGCATGCCAGCAGTAAAAAAGAGTATTGATTGGTTTTGTGATACTGCCACAATAATAGATCCCAAGGAGTTTGGCTCGCTGGGAAATAAAAAGCAGGCAGAAAACAATCCATCTCAAGAGAACTTTCACGGTTACACCATAAAAAATGATACTGGCGATCCTAACTCTTGGTACTGTTTCTTCAATGGAAAGCTGATTAAAGGCGGAAAGCTTGCGATCCAGAAGCATATAGAGGCATACTTGCTGGCCAAACAAAAAGCCGAACAGAAGAAGTAGTTATTCATGAGTCTTGTTTATTCGACAGAAGTTGGTCGCATCAAACCTGAAGAAGAAAAAGTCCAGCGACCCAAAGGCGACGGGATCATTCGTATCCAGCGTCAAACGAAAGGACGCAAAGGTAAAGGTGTGTGTATTGTCTCGGGACTGGATCTGGATGACGCACCACTTAAACTGCTAGCCGCTGAGTTAAAGAAAGTTTGTGGATGTGGCGGTTCCGTCAAAGATGGCAACATTGAAATCCAAGGTGATGCCAGAGATAAGATCAAGGCGCATCTTGAAAAGAAAGGCCATACAGTCAAACTTGCCGGTGGCTGAATCTTAACTAATAAAAGTTAAGTTAATCTCTGATTAAACGAAATGTTTATTAGGTATTTTATGGTAAATAGCATTATGTTTAATGACTAAGCCAATAGAGAGTCGAAGAAAGCACTTGTGCAAGAGTGCTTTCTTTTCATGGTTATCAATTTAACATAACGTACATAATGCGCACTAAGGTTGTAGGCGCAATTTAGTAATGTTTGGTTTGAGCAATATTAAAATGTCCTCTTACGCTTAATGAACACACTGAGCTTTGAGGATCTTAACCGATGCTAATTCCAATGAGTGACCGAGACATTAATCGTTTTAAAGTACTGCAAGATGTTCGTGAGCGCCGCCTTCGTCAGCCCTCGACAAGTTCGGCGTTTATTGATTAAGCCAGTATGGGGCTTCTTCTTTAGCTCATGGCTCACGTGGCCGACCGAGCAACCGACGTTATACTGATGCTTTTCGTGCTGAAGCTCTGAACATCATACGATCTCAATACGCTTACTTTTCACCAACATTTGCTTGTGAGAAGCTGACGGAACAACACAACTTGGTCCTGTCTGTCGAAAAACTGCGTCAGTGGATGATGGTCTCTGGATGCCACATTCGCAACGTCAGCCTCATGTTTACCAACCCCGTTATCGTCGTGACTGTTTAGTGAATTGGTTCAGATTGATAGTTCACACCACGATTGGTTTGAAGGACGCAGCCCCAAGTGCTGTCTCTTGGTCTACATCGATGTCTCGCACTTGCTGGACGACATCAAGCGCATCCGTTAAACGCCTGAAGCCTAATCCTCCAATTGGGCTTGCGTTGCCTCACACCTTAACTGGGTGTTATGATATATTCATTTAACTTATTGATTTAATAAAAAGGAACGATTGTTTTGAAATATATTGTCTCGTTACTCGTATCTTCGACTTTGACTGGGTGCTTGAATCTACCTGAGGATGTCGTATGGGTAGACAAAGACTTATACCCAGCTGAGAGTATCGAGTTTGAAAATGCTAAGAAGACCTGTCAAGCAGATCAGCCGTTACCAGGAATGGCCAAAATGACCAAGGCCATATTTAATGGTGAGAGTGGAGATGAATACTTAGAAGAAGTTCAGAACGATTTGGAAGCTTTGAAAGTTAGTGATAAATGCATGCTTGAAGCAGGATATAAAAGAGTACAAATTTCAGAGGTTAGGCAGAGATAAATATTATAGTAAAGCGTTTAAGACAGGTTCGTAACTTTATTTAATGTGTAGATATAACCTCTATATAAGGATATTTAGAGCATATTAAGTGATTAGGAGGGATCCCCAACTCATGGCATTTTCTTTATAATCACCTTGATAAATACATAACTCCCTGCTTGTTTATTTTAACGTCAGTTAAGGTAACGAGCCATGTCTCTAAGAACACAATTCTCGCGCTTGGTGGACGACATCAAGCGCATCCGTCAAACACTCGAAGACCAATCCCCCCAATTGGGCCAACATCCCTACCCTTAAACTCGCGTCGACTTTAAAGCAGTACGCGATCGACAACTCTGGTTGTGATGCTGCGATGGAAGTGAGCCAATGCAGCGGTAAGCGCAGTAAGTATCTCAAAGGCCGCTGTCATACCTGTGAATGCACCGAGCAGCGCAGCAATGCCAATACGCAAAACTGCCTTCAGGCGTGTAAACCACTCAAGGAACTTAACCAGGTGGTAGAGCTTGAAGAAGTGCTAACCGAAGACACATCAAGCACCTTGGAAATGCCTCAAGGACCCGAATCCCCTGCCCCTAATTCCAAAGGTTCCGGTTGGCTGTGTGCCGGCATCGGCGCCGCTATTTAGCTACGATAGAACTTATTCCATATTCTTATTGAGTAAGAAGCAATAAGAATAACCCCAATCACATAAAAGCCAGCCATATCAAGAAAATACCAGAAACCCCATGCGGCCAAAGCACAAAGAAGAGAGAACAGTATTAGCTTTATCTTGTCTTTAATAAATAAAATCATATTAATTCTTAGGCAAAAGTTTATGACCATCATGACTACTTAGTGCAGCGTCAGCAGCCCACGAAGGAAGGCCCAAAGTTCGAAAGCCTCCTTAAACTCTAACCTGTTACATGATGTTGCTCTCTTTGAAGCCATAAGAGCGGAACCAATTATGGCACCAGCCCAAAAAGTAGCACCAATGCCTGCCAATTGTTTACTTGCTCTTCCTGCAGAAACAACAGAAAGAGGAACATCATATGCTTTACTGATAAGGCTGTTTTTATTGCTGCAAGAGCAGCACTGACCGTTGTTATTGAGCCAAAAACTGTTTTTGGCAAAGGAAGGCTCATTGCAGCCATGTTACTTTCAATATTGTATTCGAGGTTGTCTAAGTTAGATTTACAAATAGCCATATTATAAACCTTCTAATTATTCATATCATAACACTTAAAAAATTAAGTCAATTAGAATCATGCTTACACCATGCAGATGCCGGGCGGAGCAGAAGAAACAGACAGGATATTCGCGATATTATATGGAGTAACACTCTGTAAAAAAACAGTTCTTCATCCTTGTATTCATATGAAAGGTTATTCAAGCCAACCCTAACTAGAAGTAAATAATGTTTAAAAATGTTTGTTAATTAGTCGGCAAAGATAATGTGAGTGCGCAGTATCGCTGGTTCTTGTGGTACTGCGCTTCTTTTAGCAGATTCACATCGCTTTCAAGCGGTACATCAAACGCTGCCGCAAGCTTTCGGAGTCTACGGGGCTTCTTCTTGTTCGCTTGGTTCGCTTTTTGTCTTTTCAATTGCGTGCTCTGCTTAGGGCATAACGTTAATGGTGGTCTGCGAGAGCTCGCTCATCGATGGTCATCGCAATGCGTATTGAATTGGTTTGTCTGATGTTGTTGCTTATACTGCGCGAGCAACACGTACTCACCAACAAATGCGAAGGAATCGCGAACGACCTACTGAACTATCCCAACACTGCCGATCAACTTTTGCACATTTTGACTGCCTATTTTGCAGCTCAATGGGTGTAGCGCAATTTTAAGCATTCATTCTCTTTGAACTTATAAGTTTATTTCGTTTTTTCAATAAGTTAACATTGATTCATAAAATGAATCTTTTTGCTCATTTTACAAACAAAGTGAACATTTTATGTGTTGTCTTCAAAATTCGATCTAATCTAAAAAATCAATATGGAATTTAATTTTATGCGCAAATATTGCATTGTCCCACTTTATGCCATTTTACTAGGATCTGTATCAGGCTGTTCATCTATTAGTGAAGAAGAATGTTTGCTTGGGGATTGGTATCAGGTAGGCCTATCTGATGGTCAGAAAGGTAAAGATAGTCATGCTGCCGAATATAATAAAGACTGTTCAGAGTATCAAGTGCAAGTGGATGTTAAGCTCTATAGCGAAGGTCGAAGTGAAGGGCTTAAATCATTTTGCACTTATGAAAATGGTGTATCACTTGGTAAGTCCAACCAAAGCTATAATAATGTATGCCCTGCGGAACTTTCGCTCGAATTTTTATCGGGATATACGCCATATCACAATTTGGCAAGTGCGCAATCAGAACAACGCTCGTATGAAAGTAATATAAACCATTATGTTGCATTGCTTGATGGTCAAAGCCTCAGCGATAGTGATAGAAAAACCTATGAGGCGAACCTTAAATCTGCGAGATATAAGTTAGACCAAGCAGAATACAAGGTAAGCAAATACGAGAATGAACTCGCACTGCATAAGATTCAGGTTGAGAAGAACAAGATAGTTGAAGAGCTTTCTAACAATGATTTGCCTAACAGCCGGAAAGATCAGTTAAATAAACGATTAAATACTCTGGATAAGCAGCAATCATTCTATGAAAACTTATCACAAACGGAAAATACAATACGAAGCATAAAAGGAATTGCTGACTTGTTTTAGTGAGTTGGGCCCGCATTACAATTCAATTAAGGGCGTGCTACACCGGCGGGTTAGATTATAAACGTCGGTGTACTTGGTTTTGTTAGTTTAATGCGGGCACCTGTTGCTGGCATTAGATTTCATTTTTAATATTTTCGCATTATTGGTTACACTGTCACGTAAATGACCCTAAGAAATAGTTGTTTAAGGAAAACAAGTGGTCTTTTTCTTATGGCGGCTATAGGAGAAAACAGTACCTCTTGCCTACCTTCCCATTAAGATAACGGTATAAATCTGCTCAATGATGCTCATAAATATTTGGGCCTTTTTAACGGTACCACTCCCTTTTTGAGTGCAATTCTAGCTGAAAAATGAACGAAAATCACCTTCCTTCAAAATGAAACAGCCTACTCTTTCTATTCTAGAATCAGTTTAAGAGACAAATAATAGTACGCCGAAACAAAGCTCAGATAACCTACTAACTCCGTCTCACTGATTAGGTGAATATAGCCATCATTGAGTTCATCATAGACACCAAGCAAGCCTGCGATTAACGTATTAATCAACACAACATAAACAAGAATGCGGGAGACTCTTTTCTTAAAAGTACCGAGGTACATAAAGTAAAACATAATAATAGCACTAGTGATCTGGTACCAGTTCGCTGTAGCTTGTTCAATAAAGCCCATATATGAGAAACTTGTTATCACTAGAAGTAAAAAAATATTGCCTTGTTTAACATTGACTACCACCAGTACGCAGTAGAAAGAGAGTTTGGGTTCTTGGGTAAACGGGATAGCCCGTCAATATCTCTTAAGTAGGCTCTATAAAAATTAGTTCTTCTTGCTCCATTTGGTGGTAAGGTCTTTAATGATTCGATAGCTGCCTGAATATAATCATCATTCTATCTTGCCCCTCTTTCAATTGCTGGCACCAACGCCTTGTAATGTCGCTCAAATTATTGCTACCCTTGCTCTACACCTTATTCATTGTTTTACTCGTCCCCCTACTTTGCTAAAAACACAGCGTAAAGTATCGGAATGCGCGATCTATATTCGGTCTAAGCTCCCTAATCCGCATCTTTCGCATAAACATTGAGCAGATGCCTGCTATTGGTGTCGGGAAAGGAATACTGTAAGAAGTCTATAGTGATATTGAATGCAAATTATTTGCTAGTCTTCTCATTTAAAAACA
Organism: Vibrio neptunius; assembly: GCA_019339365.1. Taxonomy (NCBI): domain Bacteria; kingdom Pseudomonadati; phylum Pseudomonadota; class Gammaproteobacteria; order Vibrionales; family Vibrionaceae; genus Vibrio; species Vibrio neptunius. The sequence goes on from CP079860.1 coordinate 1,658,837, forward strand.
TTCATTTGATTGATTAAAACTGACTCATTGGATAAGATCTTGTTCTTTTCTATTCAATCAAAGGAAGTTCTTGTTTTGAAGAAATATTTTCTGCTTGTATTGTGTCTTTTCCCGTCAATCGTATTTTCATCAACAGCGTTCAAGACTTACGTTTCTGGTGAAGTTTATGACATAACTAGTACTCGAGATGGATTGTTGATTAGAGTTGACGAACGCAAAGTGCCAACAGACTGCAATGGCGTTAACCCCAGTGGTTGGATGCTAATAAAAGAAGAGAACAAAACAATGATATCTGTTGCTCTTGCTATGAGAGCGCAGGGTAAAGGAATGGCAACAATTTATACTGATGGTGTTCAAGGAGGCTTTTGTACTGTCTCTCAATATGACCCACATAATTAAATAAGTAAGGCGCTTTTATAGCATTTGAAGCGGGCTGATATACGAGACAAACTATCGTTATCAGCCCATTTTTTAGCACTTTTTCCATCTCTGTTCCTCCTTTAGTGAAATGTTTGATGTTTGTGGTTTATCACCCGCTTAAGCGCTTAAATGCTTCGCTTTCTTCTATCGACACTTTGTAACGCTCATCTTGCAGTAACACACAAGCTGTCTGGAGAAGTACCTTCCTGACTTGGTGTTTTGATGGCCGTTTGGCCTTTACTTTCGGGTGTTTCTTTCGTGTCTGCTTGAACATCATAGTGTCTCTCCTAATAAGCATTTTGCACAGATACGCTGAAGAACAAATCTTGCTGGCATTCAAACAGCTCGTCAAATGTGGCGTACATGGTACTGGCATCAGCATCAGTTTTATAAAAGCCAAAGGTTTCATAATGTGGAATCAAATTTTCAAATGGCTCGACAATATGTATACCAGAATGGTTGGGATAGAGTGACATAAAGTAGACCGAGGCAATGGAAACTAAAGAGACCAATCGGTGTTGGAGTTGTTGTTCATGGACGCTGAGGGCCAACTGCTCAAGCAAAATCACATGAAACTGCTGTGTAAGATCATCATATATTCCAAGCACTGCGCCTTGAAAGTCTGCGTTATTGATCACTTTCAGTCCCATATGAAGTGTGCTTTTGGTCGAACACATCATCGAATAATAATCTAACCAATTCAAAACACTGGGTTCGTGATTGACGAGCCCTTCATAATCATGGTCGTCGAGTGCCGTCACCAAAACGCCCATTTGGGCTTTGTCCATGATTTGCTGAAGAAATGATACGGTTTCGAGTACCTCTCTGTTTATTGTTGCTTCCATTTTTCCACCTCGCGTTGAATGCCAAGTTTAACCATAGGAGGCCTTCGTTCGCTCGACATATAAATAAGAATTATTTATTCTTTTTTCTCAAGAGCTATTAATGAACTCAGTTTATTGTTGAGCTGTTGTGTTGATTAACATCCATGGTTTGTCCACGGTGTTTGCCGTTTTATGATGAGTTAGCTTTGCTGAGCGGGCCAGAGGCTAAATTTGTCCTTGTTGTCGGACGTAACTTTAGTCGGTCTGTTTGCGGCGCTGGGTAGTGCTGTTTTCTAGAAACTAATAAGTCCAACTCATGGTCAAGTAGCATCTCGAACAGCACGTCTTGTTGACGTTCGTAAAGGCTCTCAAACGTACCAAACATCACTGGCGTATCCTGCTCACACCCATAGTCCAATACTTTATATCCATAAAGACCATAATTTGATAGAAATGTTTTGGGTGGATCGACGATGTACACACCAGCACTATTTGGATACGTCGAGAGAAAATACAACGCGATATAAGTGACCATCGACATTAATCTATCGGTAATTTCTTGGGCTAAACCTTCCTTTAGCGGCTCCAGAAACAGCGGATGTAATCTCCTAATCCGACTATCGTATACACCAATAAAAGTACCGAGCTCCGGCTGTTTTTTGAAATGGTTAATATTGATATGAAAATTTCGTTTTAAAGAACAGGAAACATGATGGCTATTGAGCCACTTCGTCATCGAACTGTCGTCTAAAACTATTGACCGATAGCGCTGTTCATTCAGCGAAGATATTTTTAGTTCTAAATTAGTACGATTGAGCAGCTTCTGTAGAAACTGAACATCAATTGATTGCCGTTGTAGTGACGTTGCTTTATTCATGGGGACCAACCCTCTTAGCTTTTTATGTTTTTTAATGAGTTAAGGTGAATTACTAGATTAAATATAAGTTAAAGACTTATTGAGGCTTGCACGAGAGGAGAAATTCATTAATTAAAATAAAATATTATAGATGATCAAATAAATTATTAGGTAACAAAGATATACATAATGATTATGATTATGATTATTTATCTTTTACAGCGAACTTGAGGTGTGTATTTTTTGGCACACCCTGCCCCTTCATTCGGAAGGAAGAATTGGTTTGCGTCTAATTTCTGCGATAGGGACCAGAATTTGAGAAAAAGACTCTAAAGCCTTTGAGCAGGTGAAGTGCGAGTACGATGCTGTCTCATATTCAAGAAACGCACTGATATTCACAATCTCATCCATAAGTTTTACTACACTGCTAGTGTTAGGGTTAGGAGATATCCCATGGTTGCTGCCTTAGAACTATTGATGTTGACCATTCCGTGGTTGGTGTTTTCATTGGTCAGAAGTGAGCGTCTTTCAGCAACGCTAGCCTGCGGTTTGATTCTGCCAAGCTTTGTTCTTTTTCTCACCGGCCTAGTTTCAGGTTGGTTGTGTGCCATCGGTGTGATCAATTTAAATTGGCCTGCCTCTACTATTTTTGTCGGTAATCAATGGTGGAATCTAGCAACAGGACCGATAGTAATCATGCTTTACTTGTTTGTGATGTCGGAAGTTTGTACGCTCAAGAGACATGGTGGTCGTTATTAACTTTTGACTGGCTGGTGCTAGTAAAGAGTATACACCTTGTGCGACAATGCAATGTGTTTCACTCATTCTTTCCTTCTTACCCAATGAGACCACTTGCTTTAACCTTATCTCTATTGACACTCTCCGGCTGTACTCTCCCTGCGAACAATCAACCGACGCCATTTCTAGAAAACACTATGTTTGAACATGTCATTGGTGGACTCAATCCGGAAAAGAAGCAGGTAACGTTTGTGTATAGTCGAGCAGGTGAAAGAGACAGAACGGTCGTCGTCAATGTTGATGTCGAACCGATTGAAATACGTTTTAAACTCTGCGAAAACAACGGAGTTTATGTTGGATTGAGTCAAGTTGATCTAGCAAACATTTCACGTACGAAAGTGAATTGTGATTCCTGGCTCGCGATTACTCCTTTGGTTAACGGAAAATATGCTTTATCTTACGAGCTTAACTTGTTACTGGGCTTTCGAACTATGTCCGTTGAAGGCAAGCACGTTTACGTTCCACTGAAGAAAAAGCTTGCCCAATATAAGGCTGTTTATACACCGAACTCGATTGCTCATCCTCTCAAAAGATACGCTAACGACACGATTATTGAATCAACCACCGTTGAGTTTAATTGGTAGTGTTTATTTAATCAGATAAATGGCAAGGACAGAGCAGCCAACCAGTTTGATAATCCATCAAAACTGTAGCCTGCACCTTTGCCCGCATGCTGTTTATTAGGCCAATACTTACCTGATTTTTCTTTTCAAATCCACATAACATGTTACGTTGTAACTCGCATTGAACGACAATACTTGGACTGGCTCATTGTTTGAGACTCTCACCAACACATCAAGTTCAGCCACTCTCATCGCCTATTACGGCAAGTTTACGAATTGGCGCACCGATAATGGAATGGGACAGAACAATACATTATCAATTGTTACGGCATAACACCACAGAGTAATCCCCTAGCTGACAGTAAGCGCTTACAGACTAAGTTATCAAAAGTGTAATTTTATTACACGGCGCACTGAGCAAGGGCATCTTGCAGTCAAAAGCTCTGTTGTAAGTTATTGTATTGGCTTGGTATTTAATGCTTCGGGAGTGAAGCCAGGTGCTTGGGAATAATGCAGAAAGATATTTTTTATTGAGAAATATGTGGCAACTACCTACCTATCTTTTGCCGGTGACATAAAAAAAAAGAGAGCAATCTCTTGCTCTCTTTTTATAAAAATGAATGTTTTACTCTTTAGGCTCGGCCTGCTGTCTGATTTCCTCTGCGACAATTTTTATGGCTTCAGCTGTACTGACTCCCTGTGCCATCAGCTGTTGGATCTTTTCAACGGCTTTCTGTTGGTCTTGATGGGACAGAGGGGGAAAATCATCTAACATAAAAAAGGCTCCTGTTTATTTAGGAGCCGACTATATTACGATTTCTTTACTATCGCCAGCGCTTCTAATAACTTCCTAGGAAGTTAACGTAAGCCCCCATTGAGTTTTCGTTGGTATAGCTCGCGCCGATATCCATTTGGAATAGGTTCAATGGTGATAAGCCAATACCCGCTGTAATGGTGTCGTCCAAATTATCGTAAGCCAGGTTTCTTCGCCACCCTGCCCTCAGCTTAAGTTGACGCATGATATCGATTTCTCCACCGACTCTCACATATTGAGTGTTGTCTTTGAAGTTGGTATATCGCTCGTCTTCATTGATATCGTAATCGACACTCAGTGTGGCGTAGTCTGCAACCAAGCCAAGTCCCACGGTGTATTGTGGTTTCATCTGATAGGCGTATGAAGTCGCAGAAACTGTACGTGATTGGCTCGAGTCGATACTTGACGTCAGTGTCTGAGCAGGAAGCGTTTGTGTCATAATATCACGGGACACCAAATTCATGGCAGAGACGCCAACACGCAGAGGACCACGGAACCAAAGAAAGCCAGCGTCCATATTGAACATGGTTTCGCCAGTGCCATTATCACGCACATCTTTAATGTCGTAGTTGTTTAGATTGGCACTGTAGACATAGGTATAAACGCGTTGAATTTTAGGTGAAACACCAAAAGAAATATGCTGACCGAGGAAAGTTTGATACTTTGCCAGGGATACGCCAACTTCAGCCACCCCTATCGCAACCGCGTTGACTGCGCTGAGCTCTGCGTTAACAGCGGTATTTAAGTCGCTGTTACCTGTGTTTGCGCCTGAGTAAATATCAGTTTGGGCAAAGGACTCAGCGTATACTTTCCCGAATAAGTTAGCCGCAACAAAACTATTTGGTATAGCGAACGCGACAACACCGCCAATTTCGAGCTTGGCGATGTCATTTTCCAAGCCATCAAGCGTTGTCTGTAGGCGTGCTGAATCTTCAGCAGTAATGGTTTTACTGCTAACGGCACTATTAATGATGTCTGCAGCTTGGTCTAATCCGTCGACCATCTCATGTTCATCATTGTAGGCTAAGCCAAAAGAAGGAATGAGCATGCCAACATCGTCATTGCGCCGATAAATCGCAGTGATCGCCGGGTTATAAAAAGGGGCGGTTAAGAAGTTTGCAGAAACAACCCCGACGCCACCCATTGCATCACCACGTGCTTCGACCGCATAAGTGGCTGCGTATGAACTTGAGGAAGCTAACGCAATAGACAACGATAGGATTTTTATTGAATTTTTCATATCGATATAAACTTTCTATTTCCATGTGTTTACATCGACCTATTGTGTCTTAACTTTAGTTATTCCTCTATAGAAACGTCGTATGTTTTACTAATTATTTGGGATTGTTCAACAATTATTGGACCTTGCCATCTTTGGTGGGTCATCGAAATGGCTAAAACGTATCTACCTGGGTCAACAATGTTTGGCTCTAATGTGGTTGGATAATCAGATACGTAGGTAGCTCCCCATACTTTGTTGTATTGGCCATCGACATAGTCATAAAGCGCCGTATCGAGTTTTGGTAATGGGCAGTGAGAATTCAACAATGCGTTTCTATCGACTCGCCATTGCTCTTTAGATTGCCAGCGAACTGTAACTTTTGCTTTGGGTTCACCAAATACAATCCAAGAGCTCCATGAGGTTTGGTCTTTTGCGGTGACGTCTAAACGATATAGCCCCATAGGGATTTTACTATTTAGGTTGTAACGCTTAACGTAAGACTTAACCTGATTTTCTCCCTCAGTAAGTGTCACGAAGGAATTGTCAGTAGAAATGCTTTTTTGAACCCAGCGAGTGAGCGAAATATCAGTGATATCCTTGCGTGAGGCAACTTCAACCAAAGCTCGATAGGAATCTCGGCCCGGACTTTGTGTTTCGATGGCACGAACCGTGACGCCTTTTACCCAATCAGGAAAAGGTTTTGAATCGAGCCCCTTTCCACAATCAACTTGCAGTGATTGTTGAAACAACTCATTGAGGTGTGGTGATATCGCTTGGCTCTTATCCTGTTGCCACACTTCAACTATCGATGAAAACATCGCAGGCAAGTCATCATTGAGAAGATAACGGTGCGCTTGAGTCAGCGGCGAATTGCTCTCAAACCAAGGAGGATTGGCAGCAAAGACAGGCGTGCTCATTAGCACGCCTAAAACTAACGCTTTAACTTTCATTAGGCCTTCATTTTGTATCCAACGCCACGAAGCGTTTCGATTTCCAGTCCAGGAAGTTTTTGTCGTAACTGAAGAACATGCGTATCTACGGTACGCGTAGTTGGAAAATGATTATAGCCCCACACATGGTCCAGCAATTCATCGCGCGTAAATACGCGTCCCAAATTGCTTGCTAAGAATAGAAGTAAATCAAATTCAGTCCGAGTTAAAGTAATCGACGCTTCTTTGTAGAAGACTTCACGTGTTGCTTTATCTATCACTAAATGCTGGGTCTTTACCTTACTCTCGTCCTGTGTATCAGATTCGGGCGCTCTAAGTTGAGCACGAATGCGTGCAAACAGTTCAGCTTCTGCAAATGGTTTTGTTAGATAGTCGTTGGCACCTGCATCCAAGCCTGTGACTTTGTCTTTTACAGTGACAAGTGCAGTCAACAAAATGACAGGGACATCTTTGGTCTCTTTCCATCCGACCAAGTGTTCAACTGAATCGCCATCTGGCAATTGTCGGTCCAAAATAACAAGGTCCGCTTTCTTCCAATATTGCTCTACATCAGCAATTGTTTCAGCGTGAAAACACTCATATCCTGCTTGCTCCAGGCTTACTAACAGGCCGTCGGCCAGGTTTTTGTCGTCTTCAACAAGAAGCAGTGTCTGTTTCACAAGGTATCTCCAATATAAACGTTGTTGGTGGACCGATCAGAGTCATTTTACCCCCCATTCTTCCCACCATTGATTCAACGATAGTTAAGCCTAAACCAAGACCAGCTTTGCTAACGAATGGCTTACGTAATTGTCGCCAATCCTTATGAGTTAGCTCACCTTGGTCAATGACCTTAACGGTAATTAAATTATCATCAGTGCTGATATCTAGCACTATCGGCGCAACACCATATTTAGTCGCGTTGCGTATCAGGTTATCAATACAAGTTCCTAACCAATAAACATTCAGCTTAGCTGCTATGTCTTCATTGATCTTTAATTCGATCTTGCCATTAAATTCTTCGTCTACCTTAAACTCCAGCCATTCTTTGACGGAGGGCACCCATTCAGTGGCCAAAGGTTTATTATCTGACTGCAAATAATCTTTGCTCGCTTCCGCCAGCTGACGCAGGCGTCGCGAATCTTCACACAAACGTCGAAATTCATCATATACGGATTCCGGCAGCTTCTCGAATTCCCGACGAAACCCCTCTACTGTTAGTGATAGACTCGCGATCGGGGTCCTAAGTTCATGTGTAAGTATCTGAAGAATCAACATTCGACTCTTCATCTCTTGTCGTTTTGTATTCCATCGGTAAACAGACCATCCCAAAACAAGCAGGATATTGGCAATCACCAACACGACCATGCTGATTCGCAATACTTGAGAATGATCTTCTATATCCCAACAAAGGTTGCCTCTTTGAACGAAACAGCTATTTGATTCACTTTTTAGCTGAACGCTTAACCCTGCATTGTCGGCATTCTGTTTCCAAACGCTTTCGCTAAAAATTAAGTAGCTATCATTTTGTCGCAGCCACAACTCGCCCTGCTCAAGAAACATACTAGAGCCTGAAAGCAAAGCGAGTATGGTTTCTTCATTCATCCTCTGTAAACGGCCAAGCAATGTTGCTCTTGGTGCTAATGGTCGCTCCTTAATATGCATGTACTGTTGCAACTGCCCTTGTCTTTCAGGGTGCAAAGCAACATAACGTTTTGCATAGGTACCACCGCCGGGGTGAATCAATCCACTGCGTGCGAACCACTTTTCACTCAGTTTTGTTCCTTTGCAAACGGCGCGAGTAAATACGAGTGGTTCAGTAATCAACGGGCTTAACGGCAGCTTGCCAGTACAGTTTTGTGCCAATTGATATAAACGCTGAATATCTCTCAGCGGATACGATGATGTTTGAGGGAGCATTGAATCTGGTGTAATCAAACGGGTCGGATAATCAGACTGCATGATGCGAATGTCGTAAGATGCGCTGAATTGATCGTGACTGAACGCATCGACAAATTGGTCGATGCGTTCTGGCAGCGAATTAGCGCTGACGCTAAAGCTCAGCGCTGCTGTGCATACTGTGAATATATTGAAAGCCGTTTTAATCAATGCAAAAAATCTATAAATCAGTAGGTTAGATTTAGAGTAAAGCATTATCGCAAAAATATGAATTTCAAATGTAATATTGGTGTCAATAATGCTAGTCATAAAACAAAAGAAGCCAGCAGTTGCTGGCTTCTTAGTTAGTTATATCATGTTACAGAGCTTTGGAAATGGCGTCTACACTCTCCTTCGCATCACCGAACAGCATTTGCGTATTGTCTTTAAAGAACAGTGGGTTTTGCACGCCTGCATAGCCAGTGTTCATTGATCGTTTGAATACGACGACGTTTTTTGCATTCCAAACTTCTAGAACCGGCATGCCAGCGATTGGGCTGTTTGGGTCTTCTTGTGCTGCGGGGTTAACAGTATCATTGGCACCAATAACCAAAACGGTATCGGTTTCTTCAAAATCGTCGTTAATCTCGTCCATTTCTAGAACAATATCGTACGGCACCTTGGCCTCTGCCAGTAGTACGTTCATGTGGCCTGGCAATCGACCCGCCACAGGGTGGATACCAAAGCGTACTTCTATTCCCTTAGCTCTTAACTTTTCAGTAATTTCATGCACAGGGTACTGTGCTTGTGCGACGGCCATACCGTACCCAGGAGTAATGATCACTGATTTTGAGTTCTTGAGCATTTCAGCGATTTCATCGGCTGTAGATTCGCGATGGTCTCCATACTCAACATCTGCACTCACAGAGATTTCTTGACCAAAACCACCAGCGATCACACTGACAAAAGAACGGTTCATTGCTTTACACATTATGTAGGAAAGGATAGCGCCTGAAGAACCGACCAACGCGCCAGTGACAATGAGAAGGTCATTGGCAAGCATGAAGCCTGCAGCAGCTGCTGCCCAACCAGAATATGAGTTAAGCATGGATACAACAACTGGCATATCCGCACCACCAATTGACGCGACCAGATGATAGCCAAACGCGAAAGCAATCAGTGTCATCACGATAAGCGCAAACATGCTGCCATCAGCATTGACGAAATGCAGCATCAGCAAGGTTGAAACAACCACCGCAGCGAGATTCATCTTGTGCTTGTGAGGCAGGTTTAAAGGTGAAGACGAAACAATACCACGAAGCTTACCAAATGCGACCACTGAACCGGTAAAGGTCACCGCACCAATAAAGACACCGAGGAAGACTTCCACTAAATGAATAACATGTTCAGCATGCGTCGCCGCTTCAGGAGCGTCGAGATAGCTATTGTAACCCACCAATACTGCCGCCATACCAACAAAGCTGTGCAGAATTGCAACAAGCTCTGGCATTTCCGTCATTTCCACTTTCTTGGCGTAATGGATACCGATAGTGCCACCAATAGCCATAGCGATAATGATCCAAATAAAGCCTTGTGACTCAGGGCCGAAGATCGTTGCGATCAAAGCGATCGTCATACCGGCAATGCCGTAGTAGTTACCTGATTTTGCTGATTCTTGCTTAGATAAACCAGCAAGGCTCAGAATGAAGAATAATGCAGCAACAATATAAGCTGCTTGTACTAGTCCTGCAGACATTCTCGTTACTCCTTAATCTTTACGGAACATTTCAAGCATACGTTTCGTGACGGTAAAGCCGCCAAATATGTTGATACTTGCTATCAAAACGGCAATAAATGCTAAGAAAGAGACCACGCCATTTCCCTGACCAATCTGTAACAAAGCACCGACGACAATGATGCCTGAAATCGCATTAGTCACTGACATTAAGGGAGTGTGAAGTGCATGTGTCACATTCCAGACAACGTAGTAACCAACAACACAAGCTAAAACGAATACTGTAAAGTGAGAGAGAAAAGCGGGAGGAGCAACAGAGGCGACCCAGGCAAAACCGCCTACACCGATTGCCAGTGCCGCAAGTTTCTTGATTGGAGAAACGGGCTGTTCCACTTTTTCTGCAACTTTGACTGGCTCGATCGGTTTTTGCTCTGGTTGAACAGACACTTTAATTGGTGGTGCTGGCCAAGTAACTTCACCTTCTTTAACAACCGTCACACCGCGCAATACGACATCTTCAAAGTCGATATCAATATTTCCGTCTTTTTCTTTACTGAGAAGTTTAAGCAGATTGACCAAGTTGGTGGCATAAAGTTGAGATGATTGAGTCGGGAGACGACCTACCATATCAGTGTAGCCAACAACTTTAACACCATTCGCGGTTGTGATGACTTTATCAGCTTGGGTGTATTCACAGTTGCCACCATTTGCGGCCGCTAAATCGACGATGACACTGCCTGCTTTCATACTATCGACCATGTCTTTTGTAATGAGCTTAGGCGCTGGTCGCCCAGGTATGAGTGCCGTGGTGATGATGATATCAACATCTTTCGCTTGTTCAGCGTACAGCTCTTCCGCTTTTTTGTTAAATTCCTCGGACATTTCTTTCGCGTAGCCATCTCCCGCGCCAGAGTCTTCTTTGAAATCAACTTCTAGGAATTCCGCTCCCATTGATTGAACTTGCTCTTTCACTTCCGGGCGAACATCAAAGGCACGCACAATGGCGCCTAAACTCCCTGCCGCGCCGATAGCCGCAAGACCAGCTACCCCTGCTCCAGCAACAAGTACTTTTGCAGGCGGTACCTTACCAGCAGCGGTTATCTGGCCTGTGAAGAATCGACCAAATTCATGAGCTGCTTCTACTACAGCACGATAACCAGCAATATTAGCCATTGAAGACAATGCATCTAACGCTTGAGCCCTTGAGATTCTTGGCACTGAATCCATCGCCATCACGTTAATCTTCTTACTCGACAGTTTTTCCATTAACTCTGGATTTTGAGCAGGCCAAATAAAGCTAACGAGTGTTGTTCCTTCTTGGATTAGGTCAATTTCTTCATCGCTTGGTGCATTGACTTTAAGAATAAGGTCTGACTGCCACACCTCTTCCGTGGTGACAATCTTTGCCCCTGATGATTCAAATGCGGGATCATCGAAACTGGCAAGTTCTCCTGCACTGGATTCGACATTCACATCGAATCCTAATTTCAACAGCTGCTCAACCGACTTGGGCGAGGCTGCCACTCGCGTTTCTCCCGCGAGTATTTCTTTTGGCACACCAATCTGCATAGTTATTCCTTGACTACTGGCTACAATGATTAATTGTTTTTATCTAACGGATTCATTAACTTCAAGCAATTTGTAACAAAAACACAAAATATCATTACATATAACCTTTGGTAATGAAGCACTTCGAGTATTACGTGATAATGAAACGACGCTTTCACTTCAAAATGAGAGGTCGAACCAGTTGGCTTGAATGATTGTTAAATCACACAAGTAGAGGCAATACACAAAATAAAAGAGCCATCAGCATAACGGCTAATGGCTCCCATATTTATGACGTCCGTCAACATTGCAAAAGACTAATTAAAAATAGTGTCTCCCATCTGATCAATGAACATTTGTGCTTTTTTTAACATAAACTCATCGGCGTCTGCTTGTGACGCAAGAACGTCTGAGCGTATGAATCTGTGCTCTTTGATTTGCCCTTCTAATTCTTTTGTAATTCGGCCGGCAATTCGATATTGGCCGCCTTCAGGTAGTGATTCTTGATAAATCAAGAAACCTTTGTATTCCACTGGTTCAACGATAGTTTTGGCTTTATCAACACCACCAAACAAACGAGAAAATAGTCCCACCTAATCACTCCTTTAGGCATCTTGGTTATTTACGATCAGAGGTTTTTCAAACCATTCGAGTTCGGTATCGTCATCGAATCGCGGTTTACTGAACATGATTGGTACTTCATCTTTACGATTTCTGCGTCTATCGTCAACTATCATGGTCAGTGCCGCTTCTACCGCGGTCTCAGAATATTTCTTTAGTACGACTAACCGTTCTTCAGACAAGGCAGACAAAAAGTCGATATCATGTCTAATGTATACGGGTCTGAGTTGACTTAATGCCAAACAGGCCAAATCTGCGAGTTGTTCATGATCAAACCTGTCAGTATACTGACTGTCGGCTAAAACCTGTCCTACCAGTGTTTCCATGTAGTTGTGAACATCAACACTAATTTGCATAAACCTTAACTCCTTTAAGATTCTCACTTTTCTTATGAGTATCAGTTAACTATAAAACACAATTCTGTTTTACGGATGCTTTGCCCTCACTTTTTGGCTAATGTTCATACTAACACTCACTTTTCATTCATTAGTTTAGTAAAAAGCTTGGAAAATCATTAAATCAAAGTATTCTAAGAGTCGTATATTAAGAAGTTAATGAATAAAGCAAAGGCTAAGTAAATGTCGTTTTCTTTGGTAACAACAAATTGGTTTCGTTTAACGTTTCCAGTACTGCTGTTAGCGATGATAGGTTTGGGTATGAATAGCGTCATTGTTCTCACTCAGGCCAATTTTAGCATTACTTCTAACCTCCCATACTTTTTGTTCCTGAGTGTTATTGGCCTAGGCCATGCCTTTAAACAGTCTCGGATTGCTATGGTCGCAGTCACAATGCTGATTGTATACTGGTACATACAAGAACATTTACAGAGCTCACTTTCAACTGGTTCGACTTTACTTGAGCTCTCCCTGCTCTCCTTTGTCGTCCCTATTGCATGTGCATTGGTCTATCCATACAAGGAAAGAAGCGTATTAAGCAAATCCTTTTTGCTGTATTTAGTGACACTGTCACTTGTTGCACTCTGGTGTTATCTAGTTCTCACTTATTTGTATGAGGGCGGTTTCCAAAGCTTTCAAGATACCTATCTATACTCTGAACCCAGTATATCAAGGCTCCCATTGATACTGGTTTTGTACTCTTTGGGGGCAGTTCTACTGAGTGCGATTTTCGTCCTAAAATTGAACCGTATTATCGATGTTGTCGTGTATTCCGCCATCACCCTCAATGCGGCAACTTTTATTTTCTTCCACGTAAAATATGTATCCAGTACTATGTTTACCCTTTCTGGGTTCCTATTGCTAATCTACATGTTTTCAGCAAGTTACGAGCTAGCTTTTAAAGACAGGCTGACGGATATACCCGGCCGTCTAGCCTTGGAGTCTGACTTACGTCATTTAGGGAAACGTTACACCATTGCTATGCTCGATATTGATCACTTCAAATCTTTTAATGATACCTACGGTCATGAGACGGGCGATGATGTACTCAAGCTTGTTGCGACTAGAATGAAGCAAGTGGGCGGTCGTGCTAAGGTATATCGCTATGGTGGCGAAGAATTTACCGTATTGTTTAAAAATAAAAACGTCGATGAAAGTTTGGAACACTTAGAACTCCTACGGGCTTCGATAGAAGATTATGAAATGGTAGTCAGGAATGAGAAATCTAGGCCCAAAAACGACAAAACAGGTGTCAAAAAGCGTAAAAATCCAGCTCGCATGATCACGTGAACGTCACAATTAGTATAGGGGTGGCAGATCATAGCGACGCAGAAAGCGTCAGCGATGTAATGAAAAGCGCTGACGAAGCCTTATATAAAGCGAAACGTGCAGGTAGAAACCGTATAGAAGCAGCGTGAATAACGATGAATAAGAGAAAAACAGGTTCAGCGATTGCTGAACCTGTTTTTCTCTTGTCCCGAAGCATCAATCAATATAACTAAATCGGTTTCTTCCATCACTCTTTGACTGATACAAACCTTGATCCGCTTTAGAATACAAATCGTCCGGTGTCTCTCTTCCGGTCGGTGTGATGCTGCAAACCCCTTGCGACACTGTAACAAAACCGGACACTGAGCTATGGCCGTGTCTAATTGCCAGTTTTTCTAGAGTGGAATGAATACGCATAGCGTGCTTTCGGGCGTGCTCAGCATTTGTATGCCCCAGCACAATCACGAATTCCTCCCCCCGTAACGCCCAACAATCTCGCCACTACGTGAAAAGAGAGAGGCTAAAGCCTGGGCAATCTCGACTAAGCACTTATCACCTTCTATATGACCGTAGTTATCATTAAACAACTTGAAGTGATCGACATCGATTAAGATTAGGCTCAGAGGCAAATTATGACGGCCGTGATTAGCGATCATTTCACGAAGTTTCTCATCAATGTAACGGCGGTTTTTCACTTTGGTCAGACCGTCTTCACTGGCCAGTTTTTCCAGCTCTTGATTCGCTTTTGCTAGCTCTGACGTTTTCTGATTGAGTTCACGTCGCATAAAAGCAATGCGCTGCATCGCGATGAGCTTTGAGGCGAGAACCAACTTGTCGACAGGTTTTGTCAGGTAATCATCCCCACCGGCGTCGATTGCATTGGCGATCATTGCAGGCTCATCGTGGCTACTCAAGAAAATAATCGGTATCCACTCCGTGTACATAGAGCGAATGCGTTGAGACACTTCAAAGCCATCCATCTCAGGCATTGAAATATCAAGTAATATGAGTTCAGGTTCGAAGGTTGGATATAATTCCAACGCTTGTTCCCCTGACGCTGCCATTTCGACAGTATGCCCCAGCTGTTTTAGACGTATAGCCAACTGCATGCGCTCCATTTGCACATCGTCGACCAAAAGTATTTTCATCGATGATCCCGACAGTTCCAATTCTGCTACCTTTTTGTCTGTAAACTCGCCGTAAAATCAGCTGGTTATATTAAAGAATACGCCAAGTACACCAAATCCTCCACTAAGGTTGACATTTAATGAGGATTTTTTAGGATAACTCCGCTTTATACGTATAATTTATGAGATAGTACTAATGTCTGACGAAAATCAAACAGAACAACCCAAAGTAGATCTTTCTACGGTTTCAGCAGAACTTCGCCAAGTGATCGAATTCGACGAAGTGCCTGAGGCAATGCACTTAATGGTGACATCAATTCATGAAGTGTCTGAAGAAGCGGTTCGTGAAGCTTGGGATGAGTTACCAAAAAGTGCTCAAAATGTTCTCGATAGCTTTGAGCAGTTTCATGCTCTGATCTCGGTGAGTCAGGCGTTCGCAGGCCTTAATGTTATGGAAGAGTTCCCTACCCTTAACCTGCCTAAAGACATGACCGATGAACAGAAAGAAGAATACCGTGCGGAGCTGCTAGACCAAGTTCTTCACAACTGTGTCAAAGATATGGTGAAGCAGATTAAGAAAGCGCGTCGCGACCCCGTCCTTAAACGTGACTTCACTGACGTATTCGTCAAATAAACCACAGTGAATCAGCGCCGTAATATGCGGCGTTTTTTTAATGGCTCAATACCACATCTCTTTGGGTTACACTTACCCCTTTGATTTGTGCATAGACTTCCATCCCTTCTTGGAGTTCTAGCTCGTCCTTAGCCCAAGCGGTGATCGTCGCCCATAAATAGCAGTTTGCGCTGAGTTCTAATTTAACTGATACGCTCTGCCGATTTGTGCCTTGAGAATGGCTTTGGATTTGAGCAATCTTCGCTTGGAGAATATTCCGAATTGAACTTTTTTCAGGCTTATCCAAGGCGATCGACACGTCACTCGCTCTCACCTGTAGTCTCACTTTCGCTTCTGGCGCAATTTCTAAACGCTGCACCCAAATACACACATTATCCGCCAATTTCACTTTAGACAGTGCATAGTTTGTGTTGTGGTGAACAACCGTCGCTTCAAACAACGAGCTTTGGCCCGAGAAGGATTGCCATGGCCTCATAGCTCTAGATGACCAAACATCTTCTAGGCTACCTGAAGTTACCACTTTGCCATCATCGATAACAACAATGTGGTTTGCCAAGCGCACGACCTCATTGAGGCTATGCGAAACATAAATGATGGGAGTTTCAATCTCACTGGCAAGCTGCTCTAAAAATGGCAATACTTCGCGCTTGCGTGGAATATCTAGCGATGCCAGTGGCTCATCCATCAAAAGTATTTCTGGTTTGGAAAGTAGTGCTCGACCGATTGCTACGCGTTGTTTCTCTCCCCCAGAGAGCTGTATCGGGTATCGTTTAAGAAGAGGTTCTAGCGCCAGTAATTTGATTACCTTGTCAAAATGCTTTTGATCCAATTCACGCACACCATACAAAAGATTACCTTTGACCCGATAGTGCGGGAATAACCTCGATTCCTGAAAAACGTAACCTACGCGGCGTTTATGGGCAGAAACGTTTATTTTTGATTGCGAGCTATAAAGAGGTTTGCCTGAAACAGTAATCTCACCTTCATCAGGTGTTCTCAAGCCTGCAATCACGTCGATAAGTGAAGTTTTACCTGCTCCGGAGCGACCAAAAATAGCGGTAATGCCTTTTTCTGGCACCGACACATCGATGTCAAACTTCTGCTCGCCTAATGTTTGCTTGAACTGAATTCGAATATCACTCATCGCTGTGTCCCCAATCTCTTCGCACAATGACGAGTCAGGACTTCTGAACCAAGTAATGAGGCTAAGGCAATGACAATGGATATAATGCATAAACGCATCGTTTCAAGCTCTGCGCCCGGAGTTTCAATGAAGGTGAACATAGCTAAAGGAATGGTCTGCGTTTCACCTGGAATATTCGACACAAAGCTGATTGTTGCTCCGAACTCACCAAGGCTACGTGCGAATGAAAGCATCGTCCCTGTGATGATTCCTGGAATTGTCAGCGGTATTGTGATGGTAAAGAATATTTTAAGCGGAGAGGCACCAAGGGTCGCGGCTGCTTGCTCAAGTTTAGGATCCACATTCTCTAAGCTGAGGCGAATTGAGCGAACCATCAAAGGTAGAGCAACGATCACGCACGCAAGTACAGCCCCTTTCCAGTTAAAAGAGAAGACCAATCCGAAATATTCATATAACCATTGGCCAATAAAGCCTTGGCGTCCCATTGAAATGAGGAGTAAATAACCAATAACGACAGGAGGAAGTACCAAAGGAAGGTGAATTAAGCTGTCGAGCCAGCTTTTACCGACAAACTGCTTTTTAGCCAGCAGCCAACCAAATCCGATCCCGATAGGAATCAGCCAACAGATAGTATAAAACGCAACTTTCAGGCTAAGCAGTAGCGCCTGATATTCGTAATCAGAAAGCAATGAAGATAATCCTAGTTAAATCCGTTTTGTTTAAACACTGACTGAGCTTGGGCGCTTTCTATAAAGGCAGCAAAGTCCTTGGTGGTTTGCTTGTCGTTCAGCTTTGCCATAGGGTACGTAATAGCCGTGTGGCTCGAAGCCGGAAACGTACCAATGACTTTTACTTTATCACTCACTAGCGCGTCCGTCTTATAAACAATCCCAAGTGGCGTTTCGCCACGTTCAACTAAAGTAAGGGCGACTCTTACATTGTTTACGGGGGCGAGTTGCTCATTCAAGCCACTCCACAAGCCAAGCGACTCAAGGGCTTCTTTGGCATACATTCCTGCAGGAACGGCATTGGTTTGACCAATCGCTAGTCTTTGACCTGATAAGCGCTTTGACCATTGTTCTCGGCTCTCTAACTCCAGTGGTGCTGCATCGGTCTTAGGTGAGATCACGACTAACTGATTATGAGCAATTTTTGTGACGGCGTCACTATTAATCACACCTTGCTGAACTAGATAATCAGTCCATTTAGTATTGGCTGATATATAGAGATCAGCAGGTGCTCCACTCAATATTTGCCGAGCAAGGGAAGAAGAACCCGCGAATACAGGCGTTACCTTTACGCCTGTTTCTGCTTGGTATTTTTCAGCTAACGTTTTAATCACATTGGTCATAGAAGACGCAGCATAAACGTTAACTGAGGCATGAACTGTCGCAGAGAAAATGAGAGTCAAAAAGGTGCAAAAGAGTCGCTGAGTAAAAAATTTCATCAATATCAGGTATAAAGTTCCGGCCAGATTAAGTCTAGCTTCATGTGTTGTTCGACAGCATCGGCTATTCGGTTGATTGCATTTTCTTGATTCTGTTGATGGTCGATAGAAGCAATGCTTTCCGCCCCCGCCCAACGACAAATCAATGCTAACGCTTGTGGGGTATCCAAAATACCATGTAAATAAGTCCCAAAGATTTGATTACAGTCACTGATAGCACCATCTGATGGACCGGATTCTAAGGAGACTGGAGAGTTGCCATTCCCTAATGTTCTACCGACATGAATTTCATACCCTTTCACTGGTGCAGTTTGATTATTCAACTCCAACACTCCGGATACGTTTGTCAGTGCTTTTTCTTTGGTTAACTCTGTGGAAACCGATAAATAATCGAGGCCTTGTGATTCACCAGCAACGCTTTCTACGCCTAAAGGATCGCTAATATGACGTCCTAACATCTGGTACCCGCCACAAATTCCCATCACCTTCCCACCTAATCTTAAATGTCGGGCGATATCTTTATCCCAACCTTGGCTACGTAAATAGTCGAGATCGGCTCTCACAGATTTGGTGCCTGGTAGAATTATCAAATCTGCTTTATCAAGCTTTTCACCTTTACCTACATAGCGAAAGTTAATGTCTGGATTTTGCCTTAGCACATCAAAATCGGTGTGATTGCTGATTCGGGTGAGTACGGGGACAACGACGTTTAGCTTGGCTGACTCACCAGTATGTTGTTGATTATTGATGGCATCCTCTGCTTCAAGGTCAAATCCGTGAAGATAAGGCAACACCCCCAAAACTGGTTTACCTGTTCTTTCTTCAAGCCAATCCAACCCCGATTGAAGTAGTGAAATATCACCGCGGAACCGGTTGATAACAAATCCCACGACTCGCTCTTGCTCTGATTTGGTCAAAAGGTCCAGTGTACCGACTAGATGAGCAAACACACCTCCTCGGTCTATATCAGCGATTATAATAACGGGTACATCAGCCTCTTCAGCAAATCCCATATTGGCAATGTCATTCTCGCGTAAGTTAATTTCCGCTGGACTACCGGCTCCCTCGATCATGACAGATTCAAATTGCTCTTGGAGTATTGAAAAAGACTCAAGTACGGTAGGTAAAGCGATTTGCTTGTAGTTTTGATATCCCACCGCTTCCATGTTACTGAGAGCTTTGCCTTGCAGGATTACCTGAGCCCCAGTATCCGAATTGGGTTTAAGTAGGACTGGATTCATATGTACCGTAGTTTCAACATTCGCGGCACTGGCTTGTACTGCTTGAGCACGACCAATTTCACCGCCATCTAATGTGACCGCACTGTTGAGCGCCATATTTTGCGGCTTAAAAGGCGCCACCTTTACCCCTTTTCTTGCCAATACACGGCATAACGCTGCCACTAATACGCTCTTACCGGCATCGGACGTTGTACCCTGAATCATTAAGGCTTTTAATGCTGATTGCATAATCTACTAATTTTGCGAGTCTTTTTGCGGTGTGTCCTAATCATAGCCTCTTTCGTTTAGTTGACTCAATAATGAATCGAACATGAATGTTCTCCTCAGAGGTTATTCAAAATAGCAATGGTGTAATAGCACCATCAACAACGCACTATCTTAAAAGGAAACAACATGAAAAAAGTGATTTTGACGACCGCGGCAGCCCTAGTTCTTTTGCCGACTCTAGTACTTGCAAAAGAAGACCACTCAACGTCAGGGATTCAATTTAATGGTCCTGTTGACCTGACTACCGTCGACACTCTACTTGCGGATAGCAACATGTTTACTGAAAAAAACGTCGTAATCGACGGAAACATTGTTCGTCAAATTAAAGGCGATACGTTCGTATTCTCTGATGGAAAAAGCGAAATTCAAATTGAAATCGACAACAAGGTTCATTTAAACCAAGCGATTGATGCTACGACCAACCTACGTATTTTTGGCGAGTTTGAAGGTGGAAATACACCAGAAATTGAAGTCGATCGTATTCAACTACTTTAAATTTAAAGCAATTGTATTCCCACTGCGCTAGTATTTGGCTTGCTTATTGCAAGCCTTTTTTATAGTCAAAAACTTGATGCTAGTCGGAGTACTACCTTTGAAAAAGATCATCCTAACCAGTGCACTCGTTTGTACTGGTTTCGCTGGCGCGGTCAATGCGAACAACTTTAACTATAACTTCTTTGAAGTACGCACAGCGGTGAACCCTGAAATGAGCGGCGTTGAATTCAGTACACTGTTCACTGATAACTCTCATTTTATTCTGAGAGCAGATACGCAGTTTGACAAAGACTACGATTTGGCAGGCGGTATCGGGTTCAATGGACCAATGAGTCAGTTTGCTGACGTCTATGGTCAATTACTTGTCCACCAGACCAAATATACCAAAGAAGCGGGTGGCGAGTCTGATACTGTGGCTGAAGTAAACATAGGTGTGCGTATGTGGCTCGCTGATCAGATTGAAGCGACGGGTAGAATTGGCCGTAATGACGACAGTTCAGTCTTTCACGCGGGTGTACGTTTTCACTCAACCGATCAGTTGTCTCTTTCTGCAGAAACTCGCAACAATGGTTTGTATGGCCCACAAGTGACGATGTCTGTTCGTTTCCAATACTGATTAGACGCGCAAAAAAGAGCCCGGCCATTTGAAATGCCGGGCTCTCTTTATTGCCTTACTATGATTTTTCTTGGCACCAGCTCTACACCTGGTTGATATCGCTTGGCCGCCGCATTTAATGCCAACGCAAGTGCGCTATCTGCTATCAGTTCAAATTGTTGAGGTAAAGAATTGATTTTTACCGGCAGGAAATCCAGCAGCCGATTATCACCAAAAGTCGCGAGTTTTACTTTAGCCATCACGTCCGGCTGTTCCAACAGAACATCTAATACGCCTTCTAAGAGGGTATAAGAGGTTGTAATGATGGCTTGGGGTATATCGCCTGCAGCAATCCAGCCTTCGAGGACTTCGCGACCATCTTGACGGTAAAAGTGTGCACCGTAGCCAACAATAGCCTCTATTGGCACTTTTTGGACAACCGACCGAAAACCCAACTCTCGCTCTCGCGAAATGTTCAGCTCAGGCAGTGCGCCGATTAGTCCAATTTTAGTTACATTGTCACTTATTATGGACGACGTTAGCTCAAATGCCGCGCCAAAATCTTCACTAATGACACAGGAAAAATGTTCATCATCGAGAGGTCGGTCTATCGCAATGACGGGGGTTCCATTGTTCTGTAGCTCGCGATAAAAGTCGCTAGCTTCTGGGATTGCACTGGCAACAAATAACGCATCCACCTTGCGGCTAATTAAGGCTTCAACCACATTTTTTTCAGTATCAGGCTCATCGTCGGAACAGGCGATTAATATTTGATATCCTGCTGCACGAGAGTTTTGTTCAAGCAGTTTCGCCAAACGAGCATAACTGGTGTTTTCCAAATCAGGGATGACCAAACCAAATGAACGGCTTTGCCCGGCTCTCAATGTACTTGCAGCGAGGTCCGGTCGATAATTGTGTGCTTCAACAACCGCCAAGACTCTCTTTTGTGTTTTCTCGCTAATTCGATACTTCTGCGCCTTGCCATTAATGACATAGCTCGCTGTCGTCTTCGATACACCTGCCAATTTGGCTATTTCATCAAGTGTCATATAAGCCTATGTATTCTGTGAATAGGATCAAAAATCCCAAATCATGATCCTTACAATGTTTGCATTATAAACTGAAACGATTCAGCATAAAAGCTGAAAGGATTCAGCAAAATGAAATATTTGATAAAGATTTGAATTTTGAATAACACAGCAAGCAAAAGTGCCATATTTTGATTTGCTGAATTTTTTTATCAATTGGCTGAAACGATTCAGCTCTATTATTCAACGCCGTTGAATTGGATAAATAAACCCATTGAGGCGCTTATGCTCAAGCTAACAAAACAAGATATCTCGCTACAGCAATCCTTCTCGGATAAAAAAGAAGCCATTACCTTTCTCGCTCAATCGCTCACCAACAAGGGGTTGGTAGAAAGCGGTTACGCACAAGGTATGTTGGACCGTGAAAACCAGAACTCCACATTTCTTGGTAATGGTATCGCGATACCACATGGCACTACTGATACTCGCTCTCTTGTTAAAACCACCGGTGTCTCAATCGCACACTTTCCGCAGGGTGTGGATTGGGGACAAGGAAATATCGCTTACGTCGCGATTGGGATAGCCGCTAAATCAGACGAGCATCTGGGCATTTTGAAACAGCTGACCAAGGTGTTATCTGCCGACGGTGTCGAGGCGAAACTAAGAAATGCAAGCAGTGAAGATGAAATCATCGCTCTTCTCACTGGGGAGTTACAACTAGAAATCGATTTTGACCCTGCTTTGATTCAGCTTAACTTCCCAGCGAGCGATATGGTTCAAATGTCTGCGGTTGCCGGCGGATTGCTGAAGAATACAGGTTGTGTCGGTAGTGAGTTTGTGGCGAGCTTGGTCACGACTCCCCCAACCCACCTTGGAAAGGGTTTATGGCTTGTCAGCTCCAACCGCGCCGTGCGCCGTAACGGCCTAGCTTTCGTATCAACGGCTAACCACTGCGAATATCAAGGCAAGAGTGTCAAAGCCTTGCTCGCGTTTTCAGCTTGCAACAACAGCCATACACCTCAATTAGAGATCATTAGCCAAGTGGTATTCGAAGGAAAGCAAAGCCTTTTGACGGAAGCCACTACAGACCAGCTGATTGCTTTGTTCAAAACGGGGGAAATGGCAACTAAAGCGTCAACAGATAGAGGAAATAGTGCGATTTTTGTGATTAGAAATGCGCATGGGTTACATGCTAGGCCGGGCGCAATGCTTGTTGCCGAAGCCAAAAGATTCGAATCAAACATACAAGTTGCAAATCTTGATGGCGAAGGTTCAGTTGTCAATGCGAAAAGCTTAATGAAAGTCATTGCTCTAGGTGTGAAAAAGGGCCATCAACTGCAATTCACTGCTGAAGGTCCTGATGCGAACGAGGCGTTGGCCTCCATCGGTGCTGCCATTGAGGCAGGCTTAGGTGAAAGCTAAGGAACCACTATGACAAATAAAGTCGTTACCATCACTCTCAATCCAGCATTGGATCTAACAGGAAGCCTTACCAGCCTTAAACCCGGTTCAGTAAGCCTAGTCAACGAAAGTTCACTGCATGCTGCTGGCAAAGGGGTTAACGTCGCAAAGGTATTATCAGACCTAGGTGCTGAAGTGACCGTTACTGGTTTTCTTGGCAAAGACAATCAGGAGATGTTCTGTCAGCTATTCAAAGATATTGGCGCTGATGACCAGTTCATTCGTGTTCATGGGGCAACGAGAATTAACGTCAAACTGGTCGAACAAAGCGGCAAAGTGAGTGACGTTAACTTTCCGGGAGTCACCGTAGACGAATCCGCACTTGTTCAATTTGAACAAAAGCTTGAGCAACTTGTAGAAGTCAATGACTACTTTGTTCTAGCGGGTAGCTTACCAAAAGGCATAACACCAGAACGGTGTGCATCTTGGATATCTTACCTGCAAGAAAAAGGCAAGAAAGTCTTATTCGACTCTAGCCGTGCAGCATTAAAAGCCGGAATTTCGTCCGCACCGTGGTTAATAAAACCGAACGATGAAGAACTTTCCGACTACGTCGGACACCCCTTAAAATCAGCAAAAGAGTGCCAATCTGCCGCAGAAGAGCTTAGCAAGCTTGGGATCGAGAATGTGGTGGTTTCTATGGGTTCACAAGGCGTGATGTGGCTAAGCCAAAACGAATGGATTCAGTGTCAGCCTCCTAGTATGAACGTCGTGAGTACTGTCGGTGCAGGAGATACACTCGTTGCTGGCCTTTGCTGGGGTCATATGCAATCCCTCAATAAAACAGAACTGTTGTCTTTTGCTACAGCGTTATCCGCTTTGGCCGTTAGTCAAGTCGGCGTTGGCGTCCCAGATATTAAACAAGTACATACCCTACAAGAACAAATCAAAATCAACCTGCTCTCTGATCAGAAAGCTTAAGGACAAAGGTCGAGATTATGAATATTGCGATTATTACAGCTTGCCCTAGCGGGGTTGCAAACAGCATCATAGCCGCTGGGCTTTTAGAAAAAGCCGCTAATCAACTCAAGTTCAGCGCCAATATAGAATGCCAGTCCAGTGTATTAGCTGGTTACACACTATCCGCAGAAGATATTGCTAAAGCAGATGTAGTGGTCATTGCAACCAATACTCCTGTCGACACGTCGCGTTTTGTTGGTAAAAAGGTGTATCAAGCCTCTATCAATGAAGTCACCGAAAACCCGGCGGATTTTCTTCAACACGCGGTTAGCAATGCAACCGAGTTAAATGTTGAGAGTGTTCAGTCTGTAGCATCGCCTGCAAACGTTTCTGCTAAGAAGATTGTCGCTATTACTGCCTGCCCTACAGGCGTGGCTCACACCTTCATGGCTGCCGAAGCACTAGAAAATGAAGCTAAACGTCAGGGCCACCAAATCAAAGTCGAAACTCGCGGCTCAGTAGGTGCGAAAAACCAACTGACTGAGGCTGACATTTCTGACGCTGATCTGGTTATCATCGCTGCGGATATTGACGTCCCACTTGATCGCTTCAATGGCAAACCTATGTACCGCACTAAGACGGGGCCAGCACTTAAAAAGACTGAGCAAGAGCTAAATAAAGCCTTCTCTGAAGCCACTATTTACCAGCATACAGGTTCTGGTGAGTCTGCGACTGTTGAAGAGAAAAAAAGGTGTCTATAAGCACCTAATGACTGGTGTTTCTCATATGTTGCCTGTTGTCGTGGCCGGCGGTTTAATTATAGCCTTGTCGTTCGTATTTGGTATTGAAGCGTTTAAAGAAGAGGGAACGCTTGCGGCGGCCCTGATGACTATAGGTGGTGGCTCAGCCTTTGCTTTAATGATCCCTGTTCTTGCAGGTTTTATCGCATTTTCTATCGCAGACCGACCTGGTTTAGCGCCAGGTCTTATTGGAGGTATGTTAGCCAGTTCAACGGGTGCCGGCTTCCTTGGCGGGATCGCAGCTGGTTTTATTGCTGGTTACTCAGCGAAACTCATCGCCGACAAAGTCCAACTTCCTCAATCAATGGACGCATTAAAGCCGATTCTGATCATACCGTTTATTGCGAGTCTCTTTACTGGTCTGGTGATGATTTACATCGTGGGTGGTCCAGTTTCTGGTGTTATGGCCGCAATGACTGATTTCCTCAACACTATGGGCTCTACAAACGCGGTTCTATTGGGTGTTATTCTAGGCGCGATGATGTGTTTTGACCTTGGTGGACCTGTCAACAAGGCGGCTTACACATTTGGTGTTGGCCTACTCGCTTCTCAGACATACGCTCCGATGGCGGCAATTATGGCAGCGGGCATGGTTCCGGCTCTTGGCATGGGGCTAGCGACGTTTATCGCCAGAGACAAGTTTGAACCCAGTGAACGAGAAGCCGGTAAAGCCTCTTTCGTGCTAGGATTATGTTTCATTTCAGAGGGCGCGATTCCATTTGCAGCTAAAGATCCTATGCGCGTTATTCCAACATGCATGGCAGGTGGTGCACTGACTGGTGCCCTATCGATGCTGTTTGGTGCAAAGTTAATGGCTCCCCATGGCGGATTGTTTGTTCTTTTGATTCCTAATGCCATTTCTCCCGTTCTAATGTACCTTGCCGCGATTGCCGCAGGTACAGTATTGACTGGATTTGGCTATGCCTTTTTGAAAAATCGCAACGGCGAAAACAAGTCAGAAGCAGTGACGGCTTAAGTAAAACGCTTTTAGCCCTTCTAGACCCTACTCTATGAGTAGGGTCTTTAGGTTTTTCCGGTTAGATACTTATACTGTGAAAGTGCATCACATTGCTCAGCATCTAAATCAGTATCATAGGATATTCAACACCGCTCACAGTAAAATTGATTGAAGACCATATAATTATTCATAGTATTGTTAGATAAGTTTGTGGTGCCGCTGGGCTAAATGTTCAAGTTAAATTCCCGAATTCTTATGCAATTCGTACTCGTTTTCATCACTTTAGCCTTCGTGCCTACCCTTTACTTTGCCAGTGAGTTGTCGAAAGTTGAAGAACAAGCACGTAAGCAAGTTGATCTGCTTACACAAACCAAACTTGAATACGCGCGTTCTGAATTAAAATCCCATTCTTCGAAAGTTATAGAATCCATTAACGTTCTTTCAACTAATGGGGTTTTTCGCCGTGCCGTTCTTGAACCAAACAGGATGAATCTCGATACGTTGCAGGACTTTTGGTTACTGGTTGTGCGTACCCAAGGCTACTTTTCTCAACTGCGTTACTTGGATAATAGTGGTCAAGAAGTGGTCCGAATCAATCATCACCAGCGAGCGAGCATAGTGGTACCTAAGCATTTACTGCAAGACAAATCACATCGAGATTACTTTGAATTCGCGCAACAGCTTCCTAGCAACACATTGGGGACCTTTGGGATCGATTTGGAGCTAGAAAACAATGATATCGCGAAACCTCTAACGCCTAGCTTACGCATCATTGTGCCGGTTGATATTCAATCTCAACGTCGTGGGTATTTCATTGCCAATTTAAACTTCGAATATTTGTATCAGCGCCTTGCTTACAACAAATTCAACAGCGAACTACCTGATGTATATAATGCACAAGGCTACTACGTCATGTCGGAAAAAATGGACCGCATCATGGGCCATCTTGTGGAAGAGAATGCGCAATATCAGTTGAGTAGAATGTACCCTAAACTGTGGCGTCAGCTTCTACTAAACCAACATGGTACAATTTTCGAACAAGGCAAATGGCTTTCTTACGTCAAAGCAGAGATCGATACCCTAGATAGGCCCATTCAGTTTATTTTAGTGGCGGAGGTCTCGCAGCAGGAGGCCTCGCAATTATACCTTGCTCGTAAACAAGAACTGACGATTCAAGCTATTTCCATCTATGTGATTATTGTCTTCATCACCTTTAGTTTCCTTACTTGGAACTCTAACCACACCAAGAACAGTTTGGAGAGCCAGATTGCGCGAGCCGCTATGAATGGCATGTCCGCAATGTTAATTACCGATCGTCACAATCGAATCATTAAGACGAATGAAGAATTTACTCGTGTTAGTGGCTATACCTTTGAAGAAGTGAAAGGGAAACAACCTTCTTTCTTTGCCGCGAACAAACATGAGCAGGAATTCTATATTAATGTGTGGAAAACTCTTGAAAAAGAAGGGCTATGGGAAGGTGAAGTCGTCAATAAACGGCGAGACGGTTCACTCATTACTGAGATTTTGCGCATGCAGACTGTGACTGACAATAATGGCGTGATCCAGTTTTATGTCGCGTCATTTGTTGATATTACACATCGTAAAGAGCTCGAAAATAGGCTTCGGGAGATGAGTGAAAAGGACTCAATGACCGGTCTATGGAACAGGCGTAAATTCGATCAGGAAATGGCCATGCAATGTTTACGGACCAAACGCTATAGAGACTCAGAACCAACGTGTTTCGCGATTGTCGATATTGACCACTTTAAACGCGTCAACGATCAATTGGGTCATGATGAGGGTGATAAAATTATTAAGTCTGTTGGCGTTGCACTAAATTTACATCTTAGAGAAACTGATTTCATCGCACGAATCGGTGGTGAAGAGTTTGCGATTATCATGCCTCATACTCGTCTACAGGAAGCTGAAATCGTCACAAATCGATTACGCACATCGGTGTCACTTGCACATCAAGAACAAATTACTGTCAGCATTGGCGTCACTGAAATGGATGACTCTATCGAAAATACCTACAAACGCGCTGATGTTGCGCTTTACGAGTCTAAATCCCTAGGCCGAAATAGTGTGTCCATTCTCTCTTCAGCAGAAATGAATACGGTTGCCTAATTTTGGTGCAACGCCCTACATTAGTGCACCCACTTAAAAGACAAAGCCATCACATTTAGACGCAACGCACACAAATTCAATAAGTTGAATATTGGCTCGAAACTTGTACTAACTTTCTTAGAAGCAACGACACGCACTGATTCGGGGAGAAAGACATGCAAGACACATTAACGGTAGTTTTAGCTGGCGGAATGGGTTCACGGCTTAGCCCGTTAACTGACGATCGCGCTAAACCCGCTGTGCCCTTTGGCGGTAAGTATCGCATCATCGATTTTACGCTTACCAATTGCCTACACTCTGGTTTAAGAAAGATTCTTGTCTTAACTCAGTATAAATCCCACTCTCTACAAAAGCATTTACGTGATGGCTGGTCTATTTTTAACCCTGAACTTGGCGAGTTCATCTCTGTTGTACCACCACAAATGCGGGGCGGTGGTAAGTGGTATGAAGGCACAGCGGACGCAATCTATCACAACCTGTGGTTGCTATCGCGAAGTGACGCCAAATATGTTGTCGTACTATCGGGAGACCATATATACCGCATGGATTATGCTGCCATGCTTGAGGAACACAAACTAAATAATGCTAAGCTGACAATTGCCTGCATGGATGTGAGTCGAGAAGAAGCCACACAGTTTGGTGTCATGGATATAGACCAAAGCGGCATGATCACCTCGTTCGTTGAAAAACCTCAAAACCCTCCCACCATCCCTAGTAAACCTGATCGCAGTCTTGCATCAATGGGAATCTACATTTTTGATATGGACGTCCTTCGCAGTGCGCTGGACGACGACGCGGACTGCTCAGAATCGAGCCATGATTTTGGAAAGGATATTATTCCCAAGCTCATCGATACAAAGGGCGTATACGCTTATGATTTTTGCAATGATAAAGGACGAGTAGCCAAAGATTGTTACTGGCGAGATGTCGGCACATTGGATTCTTTTTATGAAGCTAATATGGATTTACTGGAACCCGTTCCGCCAATGAATCTTTACCAGCCTGATTGGGCAGTAAGGACCTATGAAGCTCAATGCCCCCCTGCTCGTACGGTCTCTTCCGCAACGGGAAATGAAGGTATTTTCATCAACTCGATCATTGCTAACGGCGTAATTAATTCAGGTGGGTCAGTACAACACTCTGTTGTTTCCCCCAATGTGCGAATTAATGACAGTGCAACGGTTGTCGACAGTATTCTCTTCGATGATGTTGAGGTAGGCGAAGGCAGTCAACTAGTTAACTGTATTATTGATAAGCATGTAAAAATCCCACCAAACACGCAGATTGGCTTAAATAAAATCGAAGATGCCAAAAGGTTCCATGTTTCACCAAAAGGTATTGTGGTCGTCCCAGAAAGTTATCAGTTTTTGTAAAAAAGCCCTCTCATTTTATGTAAGAGGGCTAGCATAAGAGACTGACTAGATCTCCTATAGGGGTATAACAAGAGCGATTTAGACCGCTCTTGTTACTCGGCTGAGTATGGCAATACTAACCCCTTAAAAAAACAGTAATTTTCTCAAGGAACCTTTCCTCTTTTTCTTAATTAAGCAGTTTCAAACCTGTCGGCGTCTCATTAAAGTGGCGCTTGTACTCGCGAGAAAACTGAGAAGCACTGTTATAGCCCACTAGCCTAGCCGCATCATTGACCTTTTTCCCTTCGAGCTGAATCAGTTCTTTGGCCTTATTTAAGCGTACTTTCTTAATATACTGGATAGGTGACTCAAGTGTGATCTGACGAAATGCACTGTGAAAAGCCGACATACTCATATTGGCCTCTTCCGCTAGGTGCTGTACTGAAAGCGACTCGCTGTAGTTTCGATGGACTTTATCCAACGCTTTGGCAACTCGGGCATATTTCCCTTCGTGGTGAGCTAAATCAAACAACACGTGCCCTTCACTGCTAGTTAACGCTCGATAAGCTAATTCCTCTTTTAGCGAGTCTCCTAACAAGGCTAGTTCTAGCGGATTGCATAGTGCCTGTATGATACGTTTACACACATCCAACATTGACGCTTCCATACTGACCGATCTCAACCCACACGTTTGCTGCAAGTTCTCTTTGCAAGGTGTAAAGCCTAAAGCTTCAAGTTTGTTCACCAAACGGTGCAGTAGTTGTGAGTCAATATCTATCGTCAGACCCAGTAAAGGTTGACCGTTAGTTGGGATTGCCTCACATTCAAGAGGCATAGGGACGCCCACCACTAGGTAGTCGTTAGGCCCGTATTGCACAGGCTGATCGCCAAGGTGAATATTTTTATTGCCTTGCCCCAAAACAATCACGCCAGATTGGTAAACAAAAGGTTGGCGTTTGTTTCCTTTACTGCTGCGATAAAACCAAACACCGTCTAGTTGGGTTTCCCTCGCCCCTTCAAGATCGCTTAATTCATAGATATCAACATACTGTTGCATTAACTGAGCAAGTGTCATGTTATCTCCCAATTTTTCTATCAGCATATACAAAAAGTAGGATTAGGCAACAAAAACAGAGGATTCGATATTTTTAAAACCATTTTTCAATACTAATATGCATTAAAACAGTCCAGTGCTTCGCATGACGAAGTGCTTAATCAGTCTGCCTTATCAGGCGATAAACTGAAGCAAGAGGAATGACAATGCAATTTACTTACGCTAACCCTACCCAAATCCTTTTTGGCCAAGGTCAAATCAGTTCTATCCAGTCATCTATTCAACCGACAGATAAAGTCTTAATCATCTACGGTGGTGGTTCGATAAAACGCAACGGCGTTTATGATCAAGTCTTGGACGCTCTAACAGGCCATGAGTGGGTTGAATTTTCAGGCGTTGAGCCAAACCCAACAAAAGAGACTCTTGATAAAGCCGTTGATATCGTAAAACAACAAGGCATTGATTTTATTCTCGCTGTTGGCGGCGGTTCAGTGATCGATGGTTCTAAGTATGTTGCGGCAGCATCTAAATACGACGGTGATGGCTGGGATATTCTGACAGGTAGCCACCCAGTGACACAAGCGACGCCAATCGGTGCTGTATTGACCCTTCCTGCGACAGGTTCAGAGTCAAACATGGGGGCGGTCATTACAAAAGCGGAAACACAAGACAAGCTCGCTTTCCTCAGTCCATTTGTACAGCCAAAGTTTGCCGTGATGGATCCTGATGTAATGAAAACACTACCAGAAAAACAGCTGGTCAACGGTATTGTCGACGCTTGGGTACATGTTTGTGAACAGTACTTAACCACTAACCATGGAGCAATGGTACAAGACGGCTATGCAGAAACTTTACTTCGCACATTGAAGAAACTGGGGGAAGAATTTGATAGTCGTGACGACGATGCGTGGCGCGCAAACCTGATGTGGTCGGCCAACCAAGCGCTAAACGGTTTAATAGGTAGTGGCGTTCCACAAGACTGGGCAACACACATGATCGGTCACGAGCTGACTGCTCTTTGGGGCGTTGACCATGCTCGCTCTCTGGCTATCGTGCAACCTTCGCTATTGCGCAATCAAATGACACACAAACGCGCCAAGTTAGAGCAAATGGGAACCAATGTATTTGGCTTAGAGTCAGGCGCTGACTTGGCGGAGCGAACGGTTGATGCCATTGAAAGCTTCTACCAAACCATGCATGTGCCTACACGCTTAACTGAGCACGGAAGCGATAAGCAAAATGCGATTGATTCCGTAGTGAATCAACTAGAGCTGCATGGTATGAAAGCGCTAGGTGAAAATCAGGCGATTACTCTCAAAGAAAGTCGTGAGATACTCACACAGGCTATTGCTTAGCCCACCCAGTTGGTACGCTAAAAAGCAGCAAAACGCTGCTTTTTAGCATTTGGATAAATAACAAATTTGGCGGCTTTCCCTAGCGTTCTCTTCCAGTTGGGTGGTGTGCAGTGCGACGCCTATACGCTGCCTCTATATCTAGGTATAACAATCAGATGTGAAAGCGATAAATCAAATCATCATAGAGCTTACCACCTATCTGATAGGCATTTTCTTCCCGTTCCATAAGCTCAAAACCAGCTTTTTCCAAGACTTTACATGAAGCAACATTACCATCAGTAACGATCGCATTAATGTTTTTAACCGTTGGAAAAAATTGTTTAATATGTTTTATCAAAGCCAAGAGTGATTCTGTCCCGATACCTTTGCCATGATATTCTGGAAGTAGTAGGTAGCCTATCTCTACAGAATCATCAGATTCGTCTTCAATACATAGCCCAGTCACACCAACGGCTCTCTGATTGACGCTATCAGTAATCACTAAACACAACCAATGGGCACTTCCCCATTGCCAAACAGGAAGTCGTGATTCAAAACGTTGGCGAATGTCATCCAACTCAGGTTGATCAAAGGCGTAACGTATTACATCCTCCTCTTGATGTAAGCGAAGAAATAGAGGCCAGTCGGTTTCTTTAATCTGACACATCAAAAGTCGGGGGAGGCAATTTCTATCATAATTATACCTAGTCAACCAGTTCATTTAGTGCCTGTTTTGAATCTTCAATGAGGGCCTGGAGCTTCGTCCGAGCCGCCAAATACTCGGCGATGGGCTGTGTTGAACTTTCAATCCTCAAACACACATCCGATAATGCTAGCAGACCCAAGCTTCCTGCTGAACCCTTCAATTTATGCGCGAGTTGTTTTATTTGATTCGCGTCATTATGCTCAACGGCAGTTTGCATAAGATGCATCGTTTCATCGGCGCCTTCATCGAACAAGTTAATGATTTTTTTCATTTTATCATTCCCTAAAACTAGACTGTCTCGACGAACAATGCTCGGGTCCAGAACCAATGAAGGGGCGCCTTGCGTTTGTTTACCGGCTGTTTGAGCAAGCGATAACTGGTGTCCTTTGATACTGTCTTGTATCAGACTACAAAGCGCATCCTTGTCTAATGGTTTGGGTAGATATCCATCGAACCCTGCAGAAAGATAGCTCTCGACCTCTTCGTTATACACATGAGCAGAAACGGCAACCATTGGAGTGACACTGTCACTCCTCAAGCTTTTTAGCTTATCCAACAACTCAATACCATTACAATCCGGTAAGTTAATGTCGAGCAGCGCAATATCAAAGTCACACTCAGAGTACAACTTTTGGGCAGACTCTCCATCTGGGGCAATAACAACCTCGTGTCCCAAACTCTTTAGGAACCCTTCAGCGACCATGCAGTTTATTGGATTGTCTTCAACTAGCAAAACTTTGGCGGCATGGAGAGCGCGTAAACTCGGCGCTTTTACGGACACTTTTGACCCTTGGCTTAAAGGTATACTAAAACTAAAGCGGCTTCCCTGACCGACCTCTGAGTCTAGTGTCAGAATCCCTTTCATGGCTTCGACGATACGTTTGCTAATAGCTAGCCCAAGGCCAGTTCCACCTTTAGCACCAATCCCACCTGATGCCTGAGTGAATGCCTCAAATAAGTTCTCTTGTTCTTGTTCACTGATACCAATGCCAGTGTCTGAAACGTCAAACAACACATTTCCTCGCACCTCAGGATCGTTGGTGATATAGATATCAACATGCCCTTGATCGGTAAACTTAACGGCGTTTCCTACCAGATTGGTGAGTACCTGACTAATCCGAGTGACATCACCATAGAGGAATTTATGCACATCACTTTCTATGAGGACACTAATGTCGATTTCTTTTTCCGTTGCGCGCCCTACAAAGAGTTGTTTCACGTCGTTAACCATGTCATACAAGCTAAAGTCAACCGCTCTTATCTCTAGGTGCCCCGCTTCGATTTTGGAATAGTCGAGGACATCATTGAGGATAGCCAGTAGTGTCGTACCACTTCGGTTTATCACGTCCACGAAGTGCGCTTGCTGCTTATTCAAATCTGTCTCTTTTAACAGTCTTGCGGTTCCAAGTACGCCATTCATCGGTGTACGAATTTCATGACTCATGGTTGCAAGGAAAGCTGATTTAGCGCGACTGGCTTGCTCAGCCTGTCTCCGTGCCTTGGCATGATTTAACACCGCATGATTGAGGCGCTCGTTGGTGTCTTGTAGCTGATATGTCCGCTCTGTAACGAGCTCTTCGAGGTGCTCTTTATGTTGTTGCAATTCATGTTTGGCTGTAGCTTCACTTTCGGCAACCACTTGTAGCGCCTGAGCCGTGTTTCTGGCAGTAATAATAGCTTGCCCCATATGGGCAAGTTCGTCACTACCCTTGACTGCAACATCAACGTTCAACTGACCTTGCGCAATAGAAAGCAATGCAGACGAGTACTCTGCTAAGCGCTTGAGGACAGAAAGATAGACAACTTTCCAAACGATAAAGATAGCAGTCAACATACCGAGTACAGTAATAATGGTCAGGCTGAGTTGAGCGTATTTAAGTGTCGTCTTCAACTCATCAACTGCATCTGTGGTTGCTTGGTTTGAGTGATCCACCAGTTTGTTAACCGTCGTATTCAATGCTGTTAGTTGGGTTAGTGTGTCTTGCATCAGCTGTTGGGCTGATTTTTCATTGGAGTAACGTTGCAATAACACGTCAAAAACCACCTTGCCCTGCTCTAAATTGTCAAGTAATTCGACCATCTGAATAGAGCGCGTAGGATCTTCCACTGATTTGACACGACGCTTCATGATTTCAAGGTTGTCACTGAATTCTTCTCTCACCGTATGAAGTCGGTCAATGTCAGAGATCGTGCGTGTTTCTTCAATATGGTTGAGCATTTTGAATGCTAATAAGTGCAATTCATGTAGGCGCTCGGCTAGGTCTAAATCGACTTCAACTAAGGTGTCCAGAGCCTGATAGGCTTGCTCTGTGCGTTGCTTCTCCAACAAATCATAAATATGAGTGACATTCGCGATGGCAATAGTACTGGTATTTGAAACCTGTGTACGCGTCAAGACCTCTAGTTCAGAGGCTTGCTCTCGAAGTTCCCCCGTCCGCGTGCCCAATTCTTTTTCCAGAACCAGTCTCTTCTCTACAACGATACCTAGCTCGACCAAAGTATCGATTACGGTTTGAACGTCAACTTCTAGCGTGCTTAACAGTTTGGAATCAAAAGAGTCTGAACCCAGCTGTTTAATATGTTGAAGTAAACTTTCCAACTGAGAGAACAATTCTTTACCCGACTTTTGGCGCTGAAGTTCGGATTTAGAATTTGAGAGAGTTTGCACAGAAGCAATGATTCGTGAACTCAGTTCAGACACTTGTCTAGCTTCAATCATGGAAGGGATAGCGGAATTCACAACATTCCTTTCTGTCTTCGCAACCGAGGAAAAGCCGAACACACCAATCAAGGCGGAAATCAGTACTAGCAGCGCCATTGCGAGAAAAGCAAACAGCAACTTCCGACCAATACTGGCTTTAGCAAGTAACATTAAGTAATTACACTTCTTTGCACTGTGGGAATACGCTATATTTTGCAGTGTTTATGTAACGATTACCAACGATATACATCATGCTTCCAGCTTTCTCCCTAATAAGACTGTTTATAATGGCCATTGCGGTGTGCTCGTTCATACCGGCTTCTTTGTCTGCCGCTGAAGGACCTCTAAGACTGTGCGCGCTTTACCCCCACCTTAAAGACTCTTATTGGCTTTCCGTTAATTATGGCATGGTAGACGAGGCTAAAAAGCTTGGGGTTGATTTGAAAGTATTTGAAGCCGGCGGGTACCCAAATCAGGCTAAACAAAAAGAACAACTTGAAAACTGCCAGCGGTGGAAAGCGGACGCCATTATCTTGGGCACAGTCGCTCCTGATCTGTATATGAACAGTTTGCGCCAATTCGCAGTTGATACTCCTGTTTTTGCCAGTGTTAATGAACTGATTTTGGGTAGTCACTCAAGAAAACAGCTCAAAGGCGAAGTTGGCGTCGATTGGTATTGGATGGGCTATTACACAGGGCAATATTTGAAAGATAAACATCCTCTAGGCTCCGGGACTAAAAATATTGTTTTACTCCCCGGTCCGGATTCTAGCGGTGGCACTAAGCCTGTTATCCGTGGTTTTCTCACTGCTATTGAAGACAGTGATATTCAGATTGTTGAAACCTACTGGGCAGATAATGACAAGGAGCTTCAGCGAAATCTTGTTCAGCAATCTATCGAGCGCGAAGACCTAGACTATATAGTTGGTAGTGCTGTAGCGATTGAAGCGGCGATCAGCGAATTAAGGACAGTGGGAAAAACGGATCAGATCGGACTCATATCAACCTACCTCAGTCACGGCGTTTACCGCGGACTGCTGAGAAATCGCGTGGAATTTGCGCCTACTGACAAAATGGTTAAACAAGGTCGATTATCTGTAAAACAAGCGGTAAGCTATCTAAAAGGTCAACCTTACGAGAAAAGTGAAGCTCCGAGCATTGAGGCACTGACACCTGAAAACTTAAAACCTCAGGTGATATCGGATTCTTTGTCTCCATCAGAGTATCGACCCACATTTTACGTCAATAATTAGAGATATCAGGGAACAATCTAGAATGCAGAAAACAACTCGCACTATGCCTGCACACAAACATGTTGCTCTTGTTGCGCATGATAACTGTAAACCAGAGCTACTTCGCTGGGTTACTGAGCACAAAGAGAAGCTTCAGCGCCATTTTCTGTACGCGACAGGCACAACAGGCTCTATGCTGAGTAAAGAAACAGGCCTAGCGATAAA
Source organism: Vibrio neptunius (assembly GCA_019339365.1). NCBI lineage: Bacteria > Pseudomonadati > Pseudomonadota > Gammaproteobacteria > Vibrionales > Vibrionaceae > Vibrio > Vibrio neptunius. The sequence continues at coordinate 1,695,540 of CP079860.1, forward strand.
GAGCATGATTTCCGGACCGATGGGCGGTGACCAACAACTTGGTGCTCTGATTTCGGAAGGAAAAATCGATATGCTTATCTTCTTCTGGGATCCACTCAATGCTGTGCCGCATGATCCTGATGTAAAGGCCCTACTCCGTATCGCCAGTGTTTGGAACATCCCAGTCGCCACAAACCGCGCAACGGCAAACTTCCTAATCGAGTCTGACTTAATCGAATCTGAAGTCGACATAGAAATCCCAGATTACGAAGCATATTTAGCTGAGCGTACTTAAACATGACAACAATACTCCAAAGAGACATAGGCTCGTTAACTCCACTACATAAGGTGTATCCATGTCAATGATTAGCGAACAACTACGAAATCTTAAAGTCATCCCAGTGATAGCAATAGACAATGCAGAAGATATTGTGCATCTTGGCAAGGTTTTAGTGGAAAATGGGTTGCCCGCGGCAGAAATTACATTCAGATCTGATGCGGCGATTGAAGCCATTCGTTTATTGAGAGAATCTCAGCCAAACATGTTGATTGGGGCTGGAACTGTACTCAATAGAGAACAGGCAGTAGCGGCGAAAGAAGCAGGGGCTACTTTCATCGTTTCACCAGGATTAAACCCCAATACAGTCAAAGCGTGCCAACAGATTGGTATTGACATTATTCCTGGTGTGAACAACCCAAGTACCATCGAAGCCGCCTTAGAGCTTGGTTTAACGACGCTCAAGTTTTTCCCTGCTGAAGCATCTGGTGGTGTAAATATGGTCAAATCTCTATTGGCACCCTATGCGGATATTCAGCTCATGCCTACTGGTGGAATCAACTCAAAGAATATTAGAGATTACCTCTCTATCCCTCGCGTTCTGGCGTGTGGCGGGACTTGGATGGTTGACAAGCGGTTAATTGAAGAAAAAAACTGGCCAGAGTTGGCGAACCTTACGCGCGAAGCTGTGGAACTGGTAAACAATATCGACCGCTAAATAAAACTCCTCTTAGATCGAGGAATTGCTCTTGTTTGACACTTTTTGAACTCTAGTCCGAGATGGGTATCGGCTTTGATAATTTTATGAGTCGACTCCCATTGTTTATGAAAACTCGTTAAACTGGCTATATTCAAACGATTATTTAACTAGAATAGCGTTGCACAGGCGTGTTCTAGTTTATTCACAGAAAAAGAGCGTTAGTTATATAATTTGGCCGTTGCCAGCTGGAGCTTTCATGGAATCGAGACAAGACGAAAAAATACTTTGTTGTCCTTTATGCGGCAGCGAAGAATATCTGTTGTCAGAAACAGGCAGTATGTTGTGTGCTCAATGTGGAACATTTTTCGAAGATATTGAACAAGCGGTTGCCTTACAACCTATTGTGACGACCAACAAGCTAGATACAACAGTGACGAATCAATACACTCATTGATTTCAATTACTAAACCAGAGCCTCTAGGTCTTTCAGCGTTCTGATTCTCAAAACTTTATCGGAATGGACCTTATCATTAAGCCCCACTAGGTGAATCGTCTTCACCCCAGCTCTAATACCTGCTTCCAAACCTTTGGGCGTATCATCAACATATATGCATTCGTTAAGGCGAAAACCCATATTCATAGCACTGTAGTGTACTAAGTCAGGATCAGGCTTCCAACTATTCGTATCAAACGCTGAAAAGATCTTACCTTCGAAATAAGGCAACAAACCCGTAATTTGTAGCGTTTTCTCGATTTTTGTCTTGGGTCCATTTGAAGCGACACAATATTCAATCCCTTTCGCCTCTAGGTAGCTAATCACTTCAAATACACCGTCCATTGGCTTAAGATGAGCCTCAAAAAGCTTCTCTAACACTTGACGATATATGGGTTCTAGTTCGTCCAGTGAAACATTAAGACCGAGTCTATCACGCATATCAGTAAGAATATCAGCCAGCTTCCCCCCTCAAAATGCTCTATTGCCATGTCTAAAGACAGATGAACATCATATCGATTGAACACATCACACAAAGCCTGACAACAAAGTTTCTCACTGTCCACCAAGGTGCCGTCACAATCGAATATCACACACTGAGTTTGAGGTTTGCCCATCCTATCTTCCTTTTATCATGCACTAGGTAAAATATTATTCCAGGTCATCGATATTGGAATGATGGGGTTAACACTTCGATTAAATGTCACTGAGTTGATGATAAAAACACCAAGTCTGTCACTAATTCACGCGCTAATTGTATGAATTTAATAATAATGACATAAAGCTAAGTAGTAGAACAACGAACATGAGAGTTGAGATATTCAAAAGGGAAGCATCTCACCGAGGGTAGACATCGAAATTAAGATTCAATGTAAATATCAGAGAATAGTGTTGACTCAATGCTTTGATGACTCAATAAAGAGGCGATAAACGCTTCACGTTCGCTGCCTAATGTGACGATATCAGAAATCAGCAGGGTATTTTGCTGTTTAGTCACAATAGCTGAAGCGGCAGGCTCACCATTTAGGAAAGCGATATAAAGATCACAAGGCTCAGAGAATATGATCTGACTAAGAAACTCGACAATAAGCTTTTGCTCATGATGCTTATCCCACCTTTTTGACTGCAATAAAGCAAACATTACTGTCAACCGATGAAAGTCCACTTTATATATATCGAGAGTGCGAGATTCTTCGTGTGACTCCGATTCATGACTTAATTTTCTGACCTCACAAGCAGCACTCTTCTCTAAAAATAGTGCTCTGCCTAAAAGACTTTCCTGGGTCGGAAACTCCACATCTACGTGCTGACTTAGCCATTGATTCTTGGCGACGATAATTGAATTAGCACTTTCGCTCATATAGATCATTACTGCTTTTTTCTTAATTAACGTGAAGCTTAGCGATAACGATCTGATGTCTCAAGTATTTTGGAAGATATCTTCTTATATCTGTGTCAAACTAGAGTCATTCAAAGACAGAATTAAATTATTGGGACAAACAACAATATGCTAAAACAAGTCGCGATCGTATCATTGCTTGCGTTGGGATTAACGGCCTGTGACAACACAGAAGTTGGCGATGTCAGCCTCGGCTTATTCACGATGAAAGACATCAAACTGAATCACCTTAAAGATCCGGTTGTCACTGGCGTGACCTGCCATATAGCGTCTATTGAAGCAGATTTTAGTCTTGCTGATCCAAGTGATAGCTCAATTTCTTGCCGTCAAACAGGAGAAATCACCCCAGAAATGATTGCTGAAATTGATCAATCCAAAAACGGAGAAGTGGTGTTCAAGAAATCAAAAAGTATTTTCTTTAAAAGCATGAAGGTACGTAGGATTTTGGATGTCGAAAACCAAACTTTAATGTATTTGTCCTACTCTACCAAAGAAACATCAGGCAGCTTCAAACATAGCCTTTCGACGGTACCGCTCTGGGGCACAAAAGCCTACGGAGCATCGACGACCGAGAAGTAGATGGAAGAAGAGCCAACTCTCTCTGGTTGGCTCTTTTATGAAATAAAAATGAAAGCAATCTTTCATTGGTGTGATATGATGCGCGAAAATTTCCAACTACACTCAAAAAATGAAGTTTCCTGGACAGCGCAAATCTAAGCACTACTTCCCTACTCACGCCCGTGATCCACTTGTCAACCAGATGAAGCAAACGCCAAAGCTTTACCGACCTATCATTGTCGGTGTTGGTCAAACAATTGTGGATATCGAAGCTCGTGTGGATGACGACTTCCTAGCTAAATACGACTTGAGTAAAGGACATTCTCTGGTCTTAGAAGAAAGCAAAGCGGACGCGCTGTATAAAGAGCTGGTAGAGCGTGAACTAATCACTCATCAATACCCCGGTGATACCATAGGTAATACGCTTCACAACTATTCGGTATTGGCAGATAGTAAGTCTGTGTTGCTAGGCGTCATGTCTAAGAACATTGAAGTTGGTTCTTTTGCTTACCGCTATCTATGTCGTACTTCTTCTCGTATGAACTTAAACCATCTTCAAATGGTCGAAGGTTCAATTGGCCGTTGTTACACCTTAATCTCAGAAAATGGTGAGCGTACGTTTGCCATTAATGAAGGCCATATGAATAAGCTGCGTCCGGATAGTATTCCTGAAGACGTCTTTGATAAAGCCTCTGCTTTGGTCGTATCTTCCTATCTGATGCGTGGTAATCCTGAGGACCCAATGCCGCAAGCGGTTGCTCGCGCTATCGAGATTGCCAAGTCGAAAAATGTACCTGTTGTGCTGACTCTTGGCACAAAATGGGTCATCGAAGGCAATGCTGAATGGTGGCAAAACTACATTAAGGAAAACATTTCTATCGTTGCTATGAACGAAGAGGAAGGTGAAGCACTTACCGGTGAAAAAGATCCTCTTCTTGCTGCCGATAAAGCATTGGAATGGGTTGATCTGGTATTGTGTACATCTGGCCCAGTGGGTCTTTATATGGCTGGCTACACTGAAGAGTCAGTAAAGCGTACCACTGAGCTTCCATTGCTGCCGGGTAACATTCCAGAGTTCAATAAGTACGAATTTAGTCGAGCCATGCGTAAAAGTGACTGTGCAACACCAGTCAAAGTATACTCCCACATTGGCCCATACTTAGGTGGACCATTAGAAATTAAGAATACCAACGGCGCTGGAGACGCGGCACTGTCGGCACTTTTGCATGATATGGCAGCCAATAGCCACCACCAAGTAAACGTGCCAAACTCATCTAAGCATGATCAGCCTTACCTGACGTATTCTTCTTTGTCTCAGATCTGTAAATACGCAAACCGAGTCAGTTACGAAGTGTTAACTCAGCACTCCCCTCGTCTAAGCCGCGCACTGCCAGAACGCGAAGATAGCCTTGAAGAGACATACTGGGACAGATAACAAACTAATAGAGCCGCCGTCATGCGGCTCTATATTTATTAGTGTGGGCAGGGATAGAAAGCTAACCCACTTCCTTCAACCATGACACAGTCCATTTGAGCTGCGTGTGCAGCTTGCTTTCCTAACTCTGTATCTTCAAAGACAACGCACTCACTTGGTAACAAGTTAAGTTCTTGAGCTGCGATTAAAAATGTCTCTGGGTGAGGTTTGTGACGCTTGACATCTGTCGCCGTCACGACAGTATCCAGTTTGTCGAGGATCTGGCTTTCTGACAGCAGTCGCAAAGCGCTTTCGCGTTGACTTCCTGTCCCTACCGCAATTTTCTTTTTACCGTAAAAATGCGAGAGTACTTCATTGGTAGACTCTATTGGTCGTCCGAAATCCTCCAGTGCACCGAAGGTCTTCATCTTAAAGCAGGATACTGCCATGGGGTCTAGCGTCAAACCATATTTCTTATTGATTTCAGACGCTATTTTATAGCTTGGCATACCACCCAAGCTATGGAGCCATTCTTGTGCAAAAGGAAATCCAAACTCGATGGCTGTTGTCGCCCAAGCTTTCAGGTGTGCGGGCATGGTATCGATTAGGGTGCCGTCCATATCAAAGATGAAACCTTGATACCGCTCCAATTGTTTAAGTTTTATGATATTTGCCACATTAAACATTGCTATCATCCATAAAAATCTGGCCAGACCAGATTAATTGATATATCTATAAACAACAACTACTCTTCAAACAGAAGCCGATAAAACTAACCGCTCAATTAACTCAGGTAGTCTCATGAATATCAAGAACAAACTGTATTCATTAGGTGCAGTCGCTATTTTAGGGGTTGTCTCGTTACTTTTAACAACCTCTCATTTTGCCCAAACCACCAAGCAACTAAATAAAGCAAATTTACTCGTCGCTGAACTGGAAATTCGTCTTCTTAATCTCAGGAGAAACGAAAAGGATTTTCTTCTCAGGATGGACATGAAATACCTTGATAAATTTAACAAGAATATGGACATCTTTCTTGATCTCGAATCTGAACTCGCCCCTGTTCTAGAGGGTAATGATTTGCCTTCAAGCTCCCAGGTAAGGCAGGATATCGTCAGTTATCAAAACGGTTTTACCAATCTCGTCAATGCGTTCAATGCTCTAGGGCTCAAACCTGAAGTCAAAACCCTCGGTGCCTACAACACAGAGTTAAAGGCATTGAAACCGTCGTTGTCCAGCGAGCAGTTGGTTGACCTGTTCGAATTCGATAAGCATATTGCCAAAGGAGAGGTTCAAACCCAGTTACTTCCTAGCAACGCCAGCGAACTAATCGCTGCAGCGAATCAGGTTGTTGCTCAGAAGAAACTCATCGGCCTAAAGTATAACGAAGGCCTGCTCGGCGAAGCTCGTAGCCTCTCCCATGCGGTGGAGACACAGTTCAAAACCTTCGCAGCTGCACTCGACGAACAAAGTGAGACAACCAGAAAAGAGCTCACCTTGATTAAACAAGGGGTCAGTGTTGCTGTTATGGTCTTTATTCTCGGCTTTATTTTCCAAATTTCCCGATCAATAAACCAACAGGTCTCGGCCCTACTTTCCATTATTCAGGAGATCGCTCGCTCAAATAACGTTGCCCTCCGCGCTCAACTTTCAGGGAAAAATGAGCTCGTCGCGATCGGTAACTATTTCAACCGACTACTCGACAAACTAGAAGCGCTTATTTCTGGTACTCAATCCAAATCTTCAGACTTGTCACAAAGCACTCAAAGTATGCACGACGAGCTGCAAAGTGTCATTGAGCAATTTCATGTTCAAGCTGATCACACCTCTACGATGGCAACCTCGGTACAAGAAATGGTCGCGACCATTAATGAGATTTCCGAAAGCACAGCAGTCGCGGTTGAAGGCGTTCAGCAAGCGTCTGTCAATGCTCAGCATGGACGAGAAGTTGTAGAAGAAACAGTTAAAAATATCAGCCAGTTATCGCAAATCCTATCAGACAGCCAAGGCTCTATCAGCTCATTGAACGATCACGTTGATAAAATTGGCGACGCGGTCAATATCATCCAAGGCATTGCAGAGCAAACTAACTTATTAGCACTAAACGCGGCGATAGAGGCGGCACGCGCGGGTGAACAAGGGCGAGGTTTTGCGGTTGTTGCCGACGAAGTTCGAGCGCTTGCCAGCAGAACGCATCAATCGACGGAGGAGATCACAAAAGTTGTGACAGCCATTCAAACGCAAATGGCGACGGTAGTGACCAATATTGATCAATGTAACGATCAAGGCCAGCAAACACTTGGTGCTTCAGAAACACTGGATGAAAGTCTAGGTCAAATTATTACCGACATGACGAATATTCAGGCGAACTCCGAACGGATTGCATCTGCGATTGAAGAGCAAGGCATCGTTATGAACCAGGTCAGCGAGTCTATCACTGAACTGAATAGTATCTCGGAAGGGAACATGCACTCAGCGCAAAACTGCCTGACTGAAGTCGACAAAGTGTCTTTACAGGCAAGTGAGATGGACCAAGCTGTCGCCGAATTCCAAACATCTAAGTAGAGTGAAATACGCAGTTAAAAAGCGCTTTATCTAAAGCGCTTTTTATTTATACGTTTTCAGTTGGCCGCTCATCCAATCCACAAAACACTTCTGCTTAGCGGACAAGGTACTTTGCACCGCAATAAGATAATAGTAATACCCCGATTTAATCATTCGCTCTGGGAACGGCATCATCAGGTTGCCTCGTTCTATCTCCTGTTTTACCAAGCTCCATCTCCCCATCGCGATTCCTGCCCCATGCTTAGCTGCGCTTACCGCCAAGGTCGACTGATCAAATCCAATCGAACGACAATTTTTCAGTTCAAACTGAGTAAAATGTTCATGCCAATATTTCCATTCATCGAGCAAAGAATCAATGTGCCACGCCTGGTTATCATGCAATAGGGTGCAATTCGAAAGATCTTGCGTTTCATTATTTAAAGCATATTGCGAAGCATAATTTGGCGAGCATACAGGAACCATATGCTCTTCATTCAATTTTAGGCTCCAATTGGTATCAGGGGTGACATTGCTATAGTAAATAGCCAGATCAATGCCATGTCGATTTAAATCAAGTGTGTCGTTACCCGTGATCAATTTGAGGTCGATTGATGGGTAATGCTCACTGAAATCACATAGCCTTGGAACCAACCAGTCATGTGCAAACGATGGCCTAGAATACACAGTTAAACCACCCGATATATGACCGTTTTTTACCTGTTCGATGCTGTTATTAAGTTGCGACAAGGCTAACGTCACGGACATAAACAACTGCTCCCCATCAGAAGTCAGAGTCACCTTACGATGTTGACGTTCAAACAATTGAAGCTTTAGCTCATTCTCTAACTTGCTTATCTGATGAGACACCGCACTAGGGGTTAAACAAAGTTCATGTGCTGCCAAAGCGAAAGAACCCATACGAGCAGCGACCTCAAATGTATAAAGCTTTGAGAGCTGGAGAGCATTTAACTGAGTATTGAGGCGTGTGCTTATATCAATTTTCATTGCTTTAGGTTGATTTCGCTATACGTGAACAAATTTATCTTAAACCAACTCAATCTAGAACTCTCCCTTAATTTGAGTGAAACTGATTCATCTATAAGTGAGAATTGATCATTTGCCAGAGTTGCTGAACAAAGGTTTAATCAAACCATCACCTTTAAGCCGATGAAAGACTATGCGCCATCTAATAAAACAGTACCCTCTCATTGATACCCTTACTCAATTGGTAGAAACGAGCTGGTTTAATCCCTCCGTAACGACAACTCACATTGCCCTCCCATATGTAGGGCTGGGCAAAGCGGATACCGATGACGCCTCCGCACGCTTGAAACGTTTTGCGCCTTTCTTGGCTCACGTATTCCCTCAAACCAAAGACAGCAATGGCATTATTGAATCACCCATTCGTGAGATTTCTTCTATGAAATCAGCGTTGGAGGCCGAGTACCAAACCAACATTGCGGGTCAGTTGATGCTCAAAATGGATAGCCAACTACCTATTTCCGGTTCTATTAAAGCGCGCGGTGGGATTTATGAAGTGCTGACCCACGCAGAAAAACTGGCGTTTCAACATGGGCTGCTGAACGAGGACGACAATTATATAAATCTGAATAGACCTGAACTAAGAACCTTCTTCTCGCAATTTAGCATCGCTGTTGGGTCAACAGGTAATCTCGGGCTGTCTATTGGTATTATGAGCGCAAAACTTGGCTTTAATGTCACTGTGCACATGTCATCAGATGCCAGAGAGTGGAAAAAGGCCAAACTCCGTCAACATGGTGTCATCGTTCGAGAGTATGACAGTGATTATGGTGTCGCCGTTGAGCAAGGGCGTCTTGACGCAGAACAAGACCCGAACTGCTTTTTTATTGACGATGAGAACTCAAAAACGCTTTTTCTCGGTTATTCGGTGGCTGGAGAGAGAGTCAAAGCGCAGTTTGAAGAGATGAACATTCTAGTGGATGAAGAGCACCCTCTTTTTGTTTATTTACCTTGTGGGGTTGGTGGCGGCCCAGGAGGCGTTGCTTTTGGATTGAAACTCGCTTTTGGCGATCACGTACATTGTCTTTTTGCTGAGCCAACACATTCACCATGTATGATGTTGGGCGTTCACACAGGTTTGCATGATGAAATTTCAGTTCAGGATATTGGACTGGATAACGTCACGGCAGCAGATGGCCTAGCGGTTGGCCGAGCATCCGGTTTTGTAGGTAGAGCAATGGAACGAATGATAGATGGCTATTACACGGTGTCAGATGAAACCCTGTTCGCTCACCTTAAAAAACTCAATCAAACAGAAAACATCAAACTTGAGCCCTCCGCATTAGCCGGAATGAAGGGGCCAATCATCGTCTCGCAAGATCACGAATACTTAGTTAGGCTTGGTCTATCCGACACACAGCTTGAAAACGCCACTCATCTAGTTTGGGCGACAGGTGGAGGAATGGTACCAAAAGAGGAAATGGACAAGTATCTGGCCAAATAAACGACCAATGCCCTACTTTGTTGATAAGAAATAACGAGGGCTTGTTCAGCGACAACCAGTGGCGCTGTTAGGCCCTTCTGCCCCTAATTTTGCTCGACTAACAGAAATACCCCACCAGAACGTATGGATTAATCACGTTTCGTCTTAACACAGACCATTAGGTGAATGAAAAGGCTGATGCCAAATTGCCTAACGACCTTCTGGGTATGGTCCAAGAATTATCAGGAGAAAGGACCGCACTGTATCAATCTGTTACGACCTCTACCTGAATATGGCCACCGATACGTTCAAGTAGATCATCACCAGAGTTCCAGGCGTAAACCAATTCAGGAACCTGACTACCACAAGGCGCTTTCCACAAACGCTCTTGAGCCAGTTGACCACCAATGTGGTTGTAAAACTCTACGGCTTGTTGATTGTCCTTAATCACTTCTAAATATACGCCGTTGTCAGGGAAGTGTTGCGCAATCCACTTTGCCATTTCTGCAATCAATTTGACCCCCAGCCCTCTTCCACGATAATTCTCGTCAATGTGTAAAGCGTCGATAATGGTGCCTTTTTCAAAGTCATGATTACCAAAAGCACAAATGAATCCACATAGCAGTCCGCCTTCTTCCAGCAAAAGAACATGCTGGTTAAAAGGAGGGTTGATCAGCCGTGTTTGCCAGATAGCGAGTCGTTCATCCATCACATCATGGTTAAGATAGTCAGGGGCCAGTAAGCCTTGATAGAATTTCTTCCAGCTTTGAGCGTGTAGAGAAGCAATGCGTTCGTAGTCGCTATATTCAGCTACTTTTAATTCCATTTATAGTTCCTTATTACTTCCTGTAAGGATTGCGTATCTCTTCATACTATAAAACATTTAACTAAAAGCCAATCATACTAAAGAAAATTCAACATTATTTGCCACGGCTGCTCTGATACTCACGCAATGATGCTTATTGACCATTCGGTTTATAACTTCTAGCCGATTTATCCTTCATTGATCTCACACCACACTTAACTTTCATTTGACTTACACATGTACGCTGATATTCTGGCGCACAACTGTTAGCTGAATGGATAATTGACATGTCTGTAAAGGAAAAGCCACCGCTAATATGGCTAAATGTTACGCTTTTTCTCTCTAGTTTTATCGTCGCCGTTGTCATTGCTCCTTGGTATGGCTTTGAATTCGGATACGAGGCGGAGCATTGGCTTTGGCTGCTGATCACCTTTTCTTTTTGTAACCTTTCAATCACAGCGGGTTATCACCGCCTGTGGTCCCACAAAACATACGATGCCCATTGGTCTCTAAGATTACTTTTCGCTCTTGGTGGCGCATTTGCACTGCAAAACAGTGCGTTGCACTGGAGCTCTGATCACCGAGTTCATCACAAACATGTCGATAACAATGATAAAGACCCTTACTCTGCGAAACGTGGATTTTGGTTCTCCCACATTGGGTGGATGCTAAGACATTATAAGCCGGCCACTTATTCTGATTACGGCAACTGTCGCGATTTGCAGAAAGATAAAATCGTGATGTGGCAACATAAATACTACTTGCTACTAGCCATAGTGATGAACATTGGCCTCCCCTATTGCTCGGTGTGATTTATCAGGATATATGGGGAATGCTGCTTATGGTGTGTGTGGTTCGCTTAGTGCTGAGTCACCATTCGACATTTTTTATCAACTCACTCGCCCACATCTGGGGTTCACAGCCTTACACGGATAAAAATACGGCACGTGACAATGCCGTCCTAGCAGTATTCACTTTTGGTGAAGGTTACCATAACTATCATCATATCTTTGAGAACGATTATCGTAACGGTATTCATTGGTGGCAATACGATCCAACCAAGTGGCTAATCAAATCTTGTTCGTGGCTTGGGCTGACGAGAAAGCTCCGCGTTACGCCAAAGATGAAGATTGAAAAAGCGATGGCAAAGCAAGCGTTAGCGAAAGCGTCTCTGAACGTGAGTAAGCTTCCCAATGCATCACTGCTTAACGAAACGTTAAACAAGGAATTCGATGTGCTGATGAGTAAGATGTCAGACTATTATGAATTGAAGAAAGAAATCCTTGAGAGCAAGAAAAGCGATTTAGCAAAGAAGTATGAACATTCCGTGCTCAAAGTCCGCTACCATCAGATGAAGCAAGACTTCAAAGCACAACGACGAAGTTGGCAATTACTTGTTGCACGCTACGCGTAACATCAAAGCCACCTTTACTAGGTGGCTTTTTCATTCGTAACAGTGCGAATTTCTATTATACCAATGCCAGACCAGTACTTACTGTTCACAAAAGCCGCTTTATGCTTGGCTAGCCAGCTGATAAACACACCACCATAAAATACTATTACAAATAGACAGGATCACTGTCGTTACTAATAGATGCTTAGCACTCATATTTCATACACAACAAACCACGCTATTTACCAACGCGTTTATCCATCACTTACAAACTATTGGCGAGCATTATAAACTGTATGTCTTAAAAATGGGACAATATAAGAAAAAAAGATTCATTTTGAGAGGGAGCTCTCTATAAAAACTCACATTTCTTAACCTCATGTCATTGATATATTTGACAAATAACTATAGAAAGTGAATTTATATCACAATTAAAAGCAACACAAATATCTATATTATTTATACCCTTCATAAAATGGATAATGTTATTTATATAATTATATCTACAAGAGATTGAAGCCAGTACATTCAATTTTAAACAAAAAAAACGGAAGTTGAACACTTCCGTTTTTTTTGTCAGTTTTAAGTATTATTTATTTAATAAATTCATTGACTATCTGGTCAATTTCTCCACTCTCTTTCATCTCAGACAGTATCTTATGATATTGAGTTTTAAAGCCCTCTTTGTATGGGAACTGACTACCATCAGTAACTATACCCAAGAAACCCTGCTCAGAACTTATCGTAGCGCCTTCAACAACACTTTGACCGTCATACTTACCTTCGTTTTGTAGCTTTTTCAGTTCCCACTGGATTGAAAGCGCATCATTCATGTAGCAATCAACGCGTCCGGCAATGAGTTTAAGCAGGTTTTTAGGCGTACCTTTTGTTTCGTTGAGCTTGATTTTACCCGCCTTCACTGCGGCTCTGAATTCATCGCCGCCCGCTGAGAAACCCGAATTGTTGCCTATCGTTAAACCCATGTAATCTCCTGGCCAATTGGGTTTCGGGCTACTTAACACCGATTTCTGGCAAACCACAACCAGCTTTTCGTCAAGTATAGGCACATCGTATTCCATATAAGGACGCTGCTCTGGGCGTTTATATGGTGGATAAAGAGCAAAGATCTTGCCACCTTCAATTTCTGATAGCCCTCTTTTCCATGGCACGCCTTTTATCGTCACATTGTAATCGGGCATTTTGGAAAAAATCCGTTCGAGAATAACGGTATAAATGCCTGTTACTCTACCGCTTTCAACGTACGAATAAGGAGGATATGAATCGTCACCATACACAGTGACATCACTTTTTGCCAAGACCGAGGAGGAAGCCATAACTGCGCACAGCAAAGTTAAGGTTTTTTTCATAGTAATAACTCCAAAAACTGTTCAATCAGCATAACGTTGTTGCTATCGGTAAGTAATAGTTCAAGCCCCCGCTAAGTCAAGCCACAGTTAACGTGATAGATCTTTGCTTATGACAAGAAAAACAAAATAAGTCATTAATATTAAAAGCTTTAATGGAGATAATTAAGTATTTAAAGACCAAATGTTGTGTATCAAAAAGGAGCCTGAACGGCTCCTAATATCAAGGTTGTTTGTCAAAACACTGAATATGTTTTGGAATTTGAACCCAATTCTGTTTTTCACTTAACCACAGATGTATCTCGGGCTCGAACATAGCACTATATTGTCGACCAACTGGCTTCAACTTCAACTTGATAGTAGCAGTATCATCTGGGTTATAGTGATAAATACGATTACCGCATTGGCCACAGAATTTGGCAATATTTTTGTTGCCACTGTCCGCTATACGTTGCCACTCATTCAACTTTCCCTGAAATTCAATATCTTCAGTCTTAACAATAGCTGTAACGCTGTACGGGCTAGTCGATAATTTCTGGCACTCTTGGCAGTGACATGCAACAACTTTTATCGGTGCTGCTTTAAGTTGATAGGAGAGTTGCCCACACTGGCAAGACGCTTTGATCGGAAATTCCATGATAACTCCTTACTAAGGTTCAACGATCCGCTGGATGATTGACACCATCATAAGTGACAACGTCACCCAAATCATAAGGATTAACGCCTTCTAAACACCCTACATTGTAGCCATATTCCGTTGGGTCTGAGCGTCGTTGGTGGTGCGTGTAAATACCGCATTCAGAGCAAAAGTAGTGCTTAGCCGTTCCTGTATTAAATTGGTAAAGCTTAAGCAACGCTTGGCCTTTAAGTATACGAATTCCGTCTAGTTTTACGGAAGCGACAATCGCCCCCTTTCTTCGGCAAATCGAACAGTCGCAGCGTCTTGGTTTATCGATCCCTTGTGGAAGGTGCAGCTCGATTTCAACACTTCCGCAGTGGCAGGTTGCTTTGTGGTATTCTTTGATTTGTGTTGTACCTACTTGCTTGATCATCCATTGCTCCTCAATTGATTAGTAACTGATACTCAATACAGTCAATCGGCTTTCCGTGCATTTCCGCGTAATTGTTTACTACTTTCATTGGCCGAAATCCGTTAGCCGTTAATACCTTCTGTGACGCCAAGTTTTCAGTGGATGCGTAAGCTACCAACTTTTCAACGCCCATTTTTTCAACAACTCGAATAATGTTTGAGACGGCAAATTTCGCAACACCACGGTTGGTGAAGGATTTCCCAACTCGATAGCCAATATGGGCAATTTTCCTGCGCTGGCTAATGTTAGAGACATTAACTCTGCCAAGAATCGCGCCGCTTTCATCAACGATTAACATTGGAACCAAAGTTTTCGCGGCAAACTCCAGTAGGAATACCTGAATGTGTTCTTTTACACCTTCAAGTGAATAGAAGTCTGTCTCACGCGGAGGGATATTGGCTTCAAACCATTCTCTGTTTTGAATCTCGAACTCAAGAAGTTTCTCAACATCACCTTCTTTGAGTAGCTCAAGCTGCATATCAAGTCCTTTATGAATAATGCCCGCGATCAATATATCGCTCAAATACAGTTAGTCCTATGTTTATATTGATAATTTGTTAATCACGCATAAAAAGAGCCGCATCTCTGCGGCTCTTAATAATTTGGCTAACTACTTCTTCTTGCCTCTATTCGCATGAATCTTGAGCTTCGCTTTCATCTTTCGTTTTTCCGAAGAGCGACTTTTTCGTCTTGCACCGCGCTCGCGTTCATTTTCAGTTGGCGCTTCAATACTCGGTTCAAAGCCCTGTAGCCACTCTTGTGGCAAACGAGCATCCAGGAGCCTCTCTATCGCTTCGAGCAAGTATTCTTCATCTTTACTCATCAGCGATACCGCCAGACCTTCTTGACCAGCTCGGCCAGTACGACCAATTCGATGAACGTAGTCTTCGGCTTTGTATGGCATATCAAAGTTAACCACCTGTTCTAGCTGATTAATATCCAACCCTCTCGCCGCTACATCGGTTGCAATCAACGCCCTAATTGTACCCAATTTAAAATCGTCTAATGCTTTCTGACGTGCACCTTGGCTTTTATCCCCATTGATCGACGCTGCTTTGATTCCATCAAGTTTAAGCTCCTTCGCAAGCGCATCGCTGCCCTGCTTAGTCTTGGTAAACACCAATACCTGCTGCCAGTTCCGTGAACCAATTAAGTAGGCAAGAAGTTCAGCTTTACGCTTTTTATCGACGGGGTAAACCATCTGTTTGACTGTCTCAGCCGTACTATTTGACGGCGTTACCTGAACCTCTACTGGCTCGTTCATCAATTTATGAGCAATGGCCTTGATGCGCTTATCAAATGTCGCAGAGAAGAACAAAGTCTGACGCTCAGGGTTGAGCTTTTTCAATATACGTTGGATATCTGGCATGAATCCCATATCTAGCATGCGATCGGCTTCATCCAGTACCAAGTAGCTGGTTTTTCTAAGATTGATGTTTTTGCAGTAGAGATGATCCAATAAACGTCCAGGGGTTGCGATCAATACGTCACAACCCTGCCTCAGATTTTGCGTCTGAACATTCATACTGGTGCCACCGTAAGCGGTCACAATTTTGATCTCAGTCGCACTCGCATAAGCCGTTAAGCTGTCGAAAACTTGCTGCGCCAACTCACGGGTAGGAACAACCACCAAGGCTAAGACATCATTTGATTGAAGATCTCGCGACGTTTCCTGATCAAGTAGCTTGTTGAGTAGTGGCAAGCCAAAGGCAGCGGTTTTCCCTGTTCCTGTCTGAGCGCCCGCCAGCAAATCTTTTCCTTCAAGTACGTGAGGAATGGCTTGCTCTTGAATAGGCGTTGGCGTGTCAAAACCTAATTTTTCTACAGTAGATGCAAGTGCTTGAGACAGGCCCAGATGTTGAAATGAAGACATGGTAACTTTCCAAATGAAACAGGGTCGCCGATTCTATCAGAATCTTTTCGCAGCGTTTAGTACCTCTGGGTACAAGGTATGGAATATTTCTTTCAATGGTTGATAACGCTGTTCTAACGTATCGAAACAATGCGAGAGCTCCCCCATTCTTGGCGAACGAGTAGACATTCTTTGCAGCGCGTATTCGATATTCTCAATTTCTTGATAGGATTCTAACCACCGACCTTTCCACATCGCCCCGCTGACAGCCATAAAACGCTCGGGAAGTGTTTCTGGGTATTCAGCAAGGACTTTACGTTCGGCATCAAGACAAAAATCTCGCAAGCTAGTGGCATGGTACTGTTGCCACTCAGACGCCAGACAGTGATCCCAGAACATATCCAATGCAATTCCAGAAAAACGCCGACTCTTTCCGGGAAAGTACTCTTTGGCTTTTAACATCAGTGCATGACTGTCGGTTGTAGTGTCGACAAACCGGTGCAGCTTTATTCCTTGGACGATATCGGCTGAATAGCGGTGTTCAGGGTTACCTTTTACAAAGTCCCCGAGCAAATTTCCCAACATGCTCGACTCGCAGTGTTGTGCTATGTGAAGGTGGGCGAGGTAATTCATAGTGCTAACTAGTACGAAACAATCATTTCATAAAAGCACAAAGCCAGCGCATTTGCACTGGCTCTTTCTGGTATCAACGTGAATGTTGATTTCAACGAACGATTATTTATTGAAGATTTCTTCTGCTAGCGCTTCGATTGACTGTTCATACTCTGACAGTTCAAAACCAATCTCCATAGCATCTAGCAATTCAAGGCATTCTTCGTTCAATGTTTGGTCACTCATTCTGACCTCCTTAATTACAAACAACTTTATAGACCTGCTTTCAAGTCTGTACATGAATATAAGGTCTATTGCTCCTTTTTAAACCACTTATATGACAGTTTTTTGAAAGAACAAAGTAAATAATCAATGCGATATGATTTTTATCGCAAGTAAACGTTTGCCTTGCTGAATGTCATCTAAAACCGGACTAACCGTAAATAAAAAATTACACACGTGGTTATTTAAATGTACATTTAGCTTGTAATTATCGATTTAATTCCACAAAATGCCTTAAAAGTAGATTTTGCCTACTGGAATATGCATTCATTTCAGTTTTAAAATCCAAATCAAATAGAAAACGTAAAGAAAATTATACATGACTAAATCAAAGGTTCTGGGTAGTACTTTGATCATCGCCGGCACGACTATCGGTGCAGGTATGCTCGCTCTACCTCTTGCTTCTGCCGGAATTGGCTTCACTACTTCACTCATCATCATGGTCGCGCTTTGGGCACTAATGGCTTATACCGCTCTACTGATGGTTGAACTCCACCAACACGCAGACGCGAGTGCAACATTGCATACTCTTGCCAAGCAGTTTCTGGGGCAAAAAGGCAAATGGGTCGCCAGCTTTTCTATGCTGTTTTTGTTCTACTCACTTTGTGCAGCATACATAGCAGGCGGTGGTGCACAGTTTGGTGAGCGCATTTCGCAATTTACTGGTGTCGAAATCTCGGGAATGACCTCAACCGTCATCTTTACGATAGTAGTCGCCGCTGTGGTGACCATCGGCACTGCTACGGTCGACAAAGTGAATCGCATACTGTTCACTATCAAACTGATCGCGATGGCGATGGTTTTGACGTTTCTTGCACCGAATGTGACTGAGTCGTACCTGCTGAGCATGCCTGTCGAGCAAGGTCTTGTCGTCGCCGCTATTCCGGTCATCTTTACGTCTTTCGGATTCCACGGCAGTATCCCTGCTATCGTGAACTACCTAGATGGCAATACCCCTTCGCTGCGCAAAGCCATTATTGTTGGCTCTTCTATTCCTTTGATCATTTACGTTTTCTGGCAAATTGTAACCCTTGGTGTGGTCAGCCAAGATACGTTGGTCGATAACCAAGGTCTAAGCGGGCTGATTTCAACGCTGTCGACCAAAGTTCACCAGTCAGGCCTTGGTCAGACAATCGGTGTTTTTGCTGACTTAGCACTGCTGACTTCTTTCTTAGGCGTGAGTTTGGGTCTGTTTGAATTCCTAGGCGATAGCTTCAACAAGAAGAAAACCGCTTCTAGCCGCATCGTCGTTGGTGCTATTACCTTTGTCCCGCCAATGGGCTTCGCCCTGTTCTACCCACAAGGCTTTATTATGGCTCTTGGATACGCAGCGATTGCGCTAGCAGTTTTAGCCATCTTCCTTCCTATTATGATGGTCAAGAGAGCTCGTATAGCAGAGGAAACTCAAGGTGGCTACCAAGTGTTTGGTGGTACAGCAGGTTTGATGATCAGCGGTACCGTTGGCTTTGTCATCATCGCAGCCCAGCTGCTCATCACTATGGGTGTTTTGCCTTCACTAGGCTAATTTCAACGTTTCATTTAAAGGGCGGCTTTTCAGCTGCCCTTTTTGTTTTCTAATCGAAAAATCTGCAGAAAAATGAAATCGAATGCAATTTTTCCTTCAACTTGCCTTTCTTATTAGTCAAAGACAAAGCAATCGAAGAGGTTGATATGAAAGTGAAGTCGAAGATAGTGTTTGCCGCTATTGCCCTAACCGCTGTGCTCGCGTCGTTTTTTGGCACAGCAAGTAGCGATGTTACAAGAAACTCGGCTTACGGCGACTATCAGGTCGCTACATTAGCGGGTGGCTGTTTCTGGTGTACAGAGTCGGACTTGGAAAAACTACATGGTGTGATTGATGTCGTTTCTGGTTATTCGGGTGGCGAGCTAGAAAACCCGACCTACCAGCAGGTCTCTTCTGGTAAGTCCGGTCACATTGAAGTGATCGAAGTAAAATATGACCCAGAAGCCGTGAGTTACGAACAAGTCCTCGACCAATTCTTCCGTCATATAGATCCAACAGACAACAAAGGCTCCTTTGTTGACCGTGGCCCTCAGTACCGCCCTGCGATTTTCTACCATAACGATGAACAAAAGCAGGTTGCAGAAAACTTTATGGCGGAAATCGAAGCACTTGGTGTTTTTAAAAAGCCGCTTAAAACCGAGCTGATTCAGTTCACCAAGTTCTGGCCAGCAGAGAACTATCATCAGGATTACTACAAACGTAATAAGATCCGTTACAACTATTATCGTTACGCATCAGGCCGCGATCAGTACCTAGATGACATCTTTGGTGATGATCGAGAAAAAAATCCTAAGACACTGCGCCAGCTGATTGATGATCACAAGGCTGTTTCAAACGTAAAACCTTACAGCAAGCCCTCTGATAAACAGATTAAAGCTAAGTTAACCGATCTCCAGTATTACGTTACTCAGGAAGAAGGAACCGAGCGAGCTTTCAGTAACGAGTATTGGGATAACAAACAACACGGTATTTACGTAGACATCGTGTCGGGTGAGCCTCTGTTTTCTTCTACTGATAAGTACAAGTCGGGGACAGGATGGCCGAGTTTTACCAAACCTATTAATGAGGCGTACATCGTCACTAAAACGGATTTCCATTTGGTCTACCCAAGAACAGAAGTGAGAAGTCGATTTGCTGACTCCCACTTGGGCCACGTTTTTAAAGATGGTCCCGCACCAACGGGCCTGCGCTATTGCATGAATTCAGCCGCCATGAAGTTCATTCCGGTCGAGGAGTTGGAAGAACAAGGTTACGGTGAGTACATGTATCTATTCGACAGTTAATCCATCCAAACAGTCGAGACCAAAGCCAACCTAAACAAAGGGTCGGCTTTTCTTTTTATTGCCGCTGCTAAATGCATACAAAGTTTGAGTTGGAACATCACGACTCGGACAGCCCATTAATTCAAAGCGATCTCGGCTGGTCTGTAAGCCTTGGGGTTACTTACAAATTTACGCAGTAGCAAACGAAAAAAGCCTCCGGTGCGGAGGCCTTAAAAAAACTGAGTGGGAGCGTTACTTCATCACACGAGCTTTAAAGTTACGCCCTTTCATTTTACCATTTTGAAGCTGCTTCAATGCGGGTTTTACAATCTCGTGTTCAACGGCTACATAAGAAACCATTGGAAGAATGTTGATCTTGCCGATTTTCTTCCCATCCAGTCCAGCCTGTTTCGTCAGAGCACCTAATATATCTCCAGCACGAACTTTCTGCTTCTTACCGCCCAGGATCTGAATCGTCTGCATTTTAGGGTAGAAAGGTCTCTCAACTGGTTTTTCTGGTAGTACAGCTGGAGAGATCTCGATATCCATGTATTCATCTATACGTGCGACACGATATTCTTCTTTCTCACTGTAGAAGCTAAACGCAACACCTTTAGAACCTGCTCGACCAGTGCGGCCAATTCGATGGACATGCACTTCAGGGTCGCGTGACAATTCAAAATTGAACACAGCATCAAGGTTATCAACATCAAGGCCACGCGCTGCTACGTCCGTCGCTACAAGAATTGAGACACTTTTGTTAGCAAACATGGTCAATGCCTGTTCGCGTTCACGCTGCTCCATATCACCATGAAGCTCGACAACGCTAAACCCACGGTGGCTTAGCTCATCAGTCACCTTCTGGACTTCTTTCTTGGTGTTACAGAACACAACGGACGACTCAGGTTTGTGTGTCAGTAATAACGCTTCCAGAGCATTATCACGCTCTTCTGTTGTGTTTAACTTGTAGAATCGCTGTTCGATGGTCGTTGTCTGATGCGTTGACTCCACTTTGATCATTTGCGGATCACGCATCACTTTCGACGCTAAGGACTCAATGTTTTTCGGGAACGTCGCACTAAACAATAAAGTTTGTCTTTCTTGAGGCGCTTCATCAATGATGGCGTCAATGGCCTCTTCAAAGCCCATTTCCAACATTCGATCAGCTTCATCCAGAACCAAAGTGTTCATCTCAGCGAGATTGATACGACCTTTAGAAAGGTGATCCAAAATACGCCCAGGCGTACCCACCAAGATATGCGCGCCATGCTCTAGCGAGCCAATTTGAGGCCCCATCGGCATACCGCCACACAATGTGAGCACTTTGATGTTGTGAATGCCACGTGCCAGTGTACGAACCTCTTTTGCTACCTGATCGGCGAGCTCGCGAGTTGGACAAAGTACCAAGGTCTGAACACGGAAGCGTTTAACGTTCAAATTACTCAGTAATCCAAGAGTAAACGCCGCTGTTTTGCCCGAGCCTGTCTTGCCTTGGCCAATCACGTCTTTGCCTTCAAGAACAATCGGCAATGCCTGTTGCTGTATTGGCGTCATTTCCGTGTAGTTAAGGCTGTTCAGTGTCTCTATCAGTTCACTTCTAAGATTCAGGCTCTTAAATGAGGTTGTCACAAGTGTATCCTTCAAGGATGGCTAACGAATGTAGATCCGTAAGCAGTTAAAATGTAAAAACCGCTTCAACAAGGAAGCGGTTTTGAATAATTCGTAAAGCGTATCGGCCGCTCTAACGAATTCCGTGTAGGAACTCGTGGCGCGTCGCCGAGTTGCTCTTAAAAATACCACCTAACGCGGTGGTGGTGGTTTCGCTTGTTGCATCCATCACACCACGTGATTTCACACAGTAGTGTGTGGCATCAATGGTGACTGCAACATCATCAGATTCTAGCAGAGTTTGTAGTGCGACTAGAATTTGTTGAGTCATGCGCTCTTGCACTTGAGGGCGCTGCGCAAAGAAACGAACGATGCGGTTAATCTTAGACAAGCCAATGATTTTTCCGCGCGGAATATACGCCACAGTCGCACGGCCATCAATCGTCACTAGGTGATGCTCACAAGTGCTTGTCAGTGTGATGCCTTTTACGCGCACCATTTCACTCACGTCCATCTTGTTTTCAATCACCGTGATTTTTGGGAAGTTGGCGTAATCAAGGCCAGAGAAAATCTCGTCAACGTACATCTTTGCAATGCGATGCGGCGTTTCTTCAAGACTGTCATCGGTAAGATCGAGCTCAAGAAGAGAAAGAATTTCACGCATGTGATACTGAATCTTTTCTTTTTTCTCCTCACGACTGATTTGGTTCGGTAACATTGGCGTCTCCAAACCGCGGCTTTCTAGCGCATCTTTTACCAACTTCGCGGATTCGCTAAGACCTGACATTCGACTTCCTCTTACATAACCTTGCCGTTTAAACTTCAACCACTTGATTTGATTGAGGCGACAGACAAACTCTCGGCCCACTACTGAGCAACTGAACATACCCATAAATAAAGGGACTTTCCCCTTTTGGATGGCTGACAAGGATACTCGGATTTTTGAGTAATTACATCCATATTTTATCCGTGGTCATTATTATGACTACGACTTCTGTGATAGAGTAATTTTCATTAATAGCTCATATAATAACGATTTAGGACACGATTATGGGTTGCTGTGATGCTCCTGGCTTGATGCCAATCGAAGATGCGATGGAACAAATGCTGTCGCCAATTAAACCAATCCAAACCACCTTACAACTGCCTCTTGCCGAAGCCATTGGCTATGTTCTTGCTGAAGATATACTTTCCCCTATTTTCGTTCCGCCTTTTGATAACTCAGCAATGGACGGATACGCAATTCGTATTGCCGACTTAAACAACAATAATGTTCTGCCTTTAGCGGGTAAATCTTTTGCAGGCCAACCTTTTGAGGGCGAATGGCCCAAAGGCACATGCGTTCGCATTATGACGGGCGCTCAAATTCCTGATGGCTGTGATGCCGTCATCATGCAGGAAAATACCGAGCAGACAGAACAAGGCGTGCAGTTCAATCAAACTAACGTGAAGCCGCAGAATAACATTCGTCCTACAGGTGATGACATTCGCAAAGATGACGTGGTACTGCCTAAAGGTGCGCGCCTTACCGCGCGAGATATCCCGATGATTGCCACTTTGGGTATCAGCCATGTCACTGTCGTTCGTAAGCCTCGCGTTGCCTTCTTCTCAACAGGTGATGAGCTGAAGCCCCTTGGTGAGCCTCTCGAAGCAGGCCAGATTTACGACAGTAATCGTTACGGCATAAAACCTCTGATTGAAAACTTCGGCTGTGAACCTGTCGATCTTGGTATTGTTCCTGATTGCCCACAAGAGCTAAAAGCAACGTTCGAAAAAGCGCAGACTTTAGCTGACGTTGTTGTAACATCGGGTGGTGTGAGTGTCGGTGAAGCCGACTATACCAAAGAGTTATTGGAACAACTCGGGCAAATCGGCTTCTGGAAGCTTGCCATCAAGCCGGGTAAGCCATTTGCATTTGGCAAGTTATCGACCGCTTGGTTCTGCGGACTTCCAGGTAACCCAGTGTCAGCAGTGCTAACAATGTACGTTCTTGTTCAGCCTATGTTAGCGAAACTTGCCGGACACACTGAATGGAAAGCACCTGAATCCATTCCAGCTATCACTCGCAGTGCATTTAAGAAAGCACCGGGACGCACAGACTATCAACGCGGCGTTTACACCATCGAAGATGGCAAGTTTGTGGTAGAAACGACAGGAAACCAAAGTTCAGGCGCTTTCCGCTCTATGAGCTTGGCAAATTGCTTTGTCGTTTTGGAACGTGAGCGTGGCCGTGTTGAAGTCGGTGAAACCGTGAATATCCAGTTGTTCAATTCAACCCTATATTAGGAGTGAGCACATTGGAGATCCTTTCCGATCAAGAAATGCTTCGCTACAACCGTCAAATCATACTCAAGCAGTTTGATTTTGACGGCCAGGAAGCACTAAAGCAAAGCTCGATTTTGATTCTTGGTGCTGGTGGGCTTGGCTGCGCGTCAAGCCAATACCTAGCAACAGCAGGGGTCGGCTCTCTGACCTTAATTGATGATGACGTTGTAGAACTGTCTAATCTGCAACGCCAAGTACTTCATCATGACGATGACGTTGGTAAGAAGAAAGTCCTCTCGGCCTCTGAATCTCTGCAACAACTGAACCCTCACCTAGAAGTGCGAACGATAGATCAACGTTTGAGTGATGAGGATTTAAAGACAGAAATCGAGCAGCATACATTAGTGCTTGATGCATCGGATAACGTAGAGACTCGTAATCAGCTTAACCGCCTCTGCTACCAGTTAAAAACACCACTTGTTTCAGGTGCAGCAATAAGAATGGAAGGCCAAGTCAGTGTCTTCACTTATCAGGATAAAGCACAACCTTGTTACCAGTGTTTAAGCTCGCTATTCGGCTCAGCAGCATTAAGCTGTGTTGAAGCTGGAGTCATGGCGCCAGTTGTCGGCATCATCGGCGCGGTACAAGCTATGGAAGCGATCAAAGTTATCGCCAATTATGGACGGGCGAAAGAAGGTAAGGTTTTGATTCTCGATGCGATGACCATGTCATGGCGAGAAATGAATCTGATGAAAATGCCGAATTGCCCCGTTTGTAGCTAAACTCACCATAAACGGTCAGGAGTACAAAGGTTATTAGGATCTGTTGACCTTTTGAGCTGATTTTTGCAGCAGTTTGTGGGTTCTTTATACAAGGCAGAGGGTTTGAAATGTAGTTGCCCTACCTGATAAGCCGATAACGCAGTAGAAAGGAACCACAAACGCTGCCCAGAGGGTTCGGCTAAAAGCGTTTTACTCTTTGTTGAGAGGTGTTTTGCTTAGGTCACTAGGCGACAAACCTCTCGCCGCGACTAAAACGCTTTTATCTCGAACAAAATTTAACCGCAAAAGGTCAACAGACCCTATGAACAACCCGAAAATATTTCTGGCCGCCCTGCTCCTGTTAGCACTGGTCTTGCTTGGACTGATAGCGATCAATAAGCCAAAGCAAACCACTAGAGTTCAAGCGCTTGTCTTAACTCAAACTCTCACCCAGTCACTTGATGGAAATCGACGCTTTCTGAATATTGAATTTGGCGATGGTGGCCAAACTATGATTAGCATCCCGCCTCAAACTGAATGCCCTGTCAATTCCATCGTGGAACTTGACAAGAAATCCTCACCCTTTTCTGACGCTATCAGCTATCGCTATGTACAGTGCAACACCTATACCAATAAACATTAACTGTCCCTGTTGTGACCTCTACAGCCCTGTTGTAAATTAGTTGCATAAAATTCATAAACTTATATAAGGAAGTATTATGTCACCCTTGATCACTCCAAAACAGCTCGCTGAACTGCAACAAACGGGAAAGTTGGTTGTACTAGATACAAGTATTGAATTTCAGATCCCATCAGAGCCGGAAAAAGACAATCAGAACTTAATTCCAAATACTATTCGCTTTGATTACGATTCTGTGTTTTGCGATCCTGACGCTTCTCTTCCTCATATGATGCCTTCAGAATACCGCTTCAACCAGCTAGCAAAGAGCATTGGTCTGAATCAAGATTCCATCATTGCGGTCTACGACAACAGCGGGACTTTTGCTTCTCCGCGCGCATGGTGGATGCTAAGAGCAATGGGACATAAAGAAGTGTATATATTGAATGGTGGCCTGACCGAGTGGAAGCTAGCTGGATATGACACTGTCACTTCTTACAAAAATGCCGCTACTGAAGGTAACTTTAACGGCAAACTCGACCCTTCTTTCTTTGTTGATGCGCAATACGTACTTGACCAAATCCCGAACGCGTCCAACCAGACCGTTGACGCACGCTCTCATGCGCGATTCAATGCCGAAGTCGCCGAGCCAAGACCTGGTGTGCGAGCTGGCCATATTCCAAATTCAGTATGTCAGCCTTTCGCTGAGTTGATGGAAGGTCACAAACTCAAACCTATTAGCGATCTAAAATCAATCTTGGAACGCTCAATGGATAGCAGCAAATCTCAACACATTTTCAGCTGTGGCTCAGGGGTAACGGCAGCGATTGTTCTTCTCGCTGCACAACTTTGCGGATATCAAAACCTTTCAGTGTATGACGGTTCGTGGACCGAATGGGGTGCAGACGACAGTTTACCGATCAGCTAGCGTTCATTTCACACCAAGGGCAGCCAATAACGGCTGCCTTTTCTTTTTTACTGAACCTACAATCAAAAATGCCTAAGTATGTCGCTGCCTTGAAAGCAGTTGGCGCATCTATTTCAACTTTCCCATTTTGTCGAACAGGCCATTGACGAATAAAAACGTAGTAGGTAAAGCGCCGACATCAAATCAAATGCGCTCCTTAGCTCCATGATGGCCTTCAAGATTTTGACGATTTACTATGTAAATCCGTGTACTAATTAGGTCATGTATATCGATTCTGTTGGCTTGCAACACGCCACGTGCATGTTGTCAAACCTGTACAACCTGATCTTAGGTACTTCGCTAAGCTCATTGATACCCAATTGCCCTGCGATGTGAAATCGTGTCTAGCCTGATGGAATTATGTGCTGACCTATTCTCGCCGTTGAAGACGACTTAAAGGAAGGCAAGTTTACGCGATTAAAAGCGGATGGGATGAGCCTTAAAGCGTCAGTCTTAGCTGTACACAACTGCGGCTTGCAGATGCCCGCTAGAATTAGGGCATTTATGGATTTCGTAAAAGAGAAAGCAAAGGGCAAATTATAAGAGAAGCACGAGGACATGACTCGTGCTTTTGGGCGAACATTCTCTCGCGGTCATTTCATTTGCTCATCTAGGTTAAGTACAGTGAGTGCGTTGCTTACGCTGGTGGCAATCACATCAATCACGCCTGTTCTCAGCGCCCCGAGCATCGCCAATGGCTTACTGTTCTCAGCCGCAATGGCAATCACTTCTGAGATTGGGCGAAATTCTTCAATACTTAGACCAATAACGCGATCACTCATGACGGTTTTGGCAGACTGCCCCTGAATATCGAAGAAATCATAGCCAGCAAAATCACCAACAACCCCTTGAAGCATGCGAGATTGAACCACTTCATCTGCTGTAAACCAACCTAAGTCGACCATATAGCTGTTCTCACTCATATCGCCAATCCCGACCAAAGCGACATCGGCCTTACGAGCGAGATCCAGCGTTTGCTTGACTGTCGCATTTTGCATAAACGCGTGTTTCTGTTCTGGGTTTTCTGCGTATGCAGGAGCATAAAGCGTTTCTGATGTACCACCATAGCTCTTGGCAAATTGTCGGCAGATATGATCAGCGTTAAACATACCGCCGCGAGGGTGAATCCCGCCGATACCACAGACAAACTTCACATCTCGTTGAGGAATAACGCCAATATGATGGGCAACCGCGGAGACATTCCTTCCCTGACCGACAGTCACAACAGACCCATTTTGAATGGAGCTGGCCATGTATTTGGATACTAACCCTGCCACTTGCAAACGTTGCTGCTCTTCGCTCGGCTGATCAAGTGCAACCAGAGCGCGCTTAACACCAAACCTTTCAATGAGCCTTTGCTCGATCTTGGCACTGAATACGGGGTGATATTTGACGGTAATCTCAACGATACCCTCATCACGAGCCTGCTTTAGCATCCGCCCTACTTTTGCCCGCGATACAGAAAACTTCTTGGATATTTCTTCCTGGGTTGCCCCGTCCTGATAATAGGCAACGGAGATTTCGGTCAGTAGATCAGCGCTGTCATCAGACATATCTTGTTGTGACTTGCTCATTTTGCTTGGGTTCCTATAGGGTAAAATACCTATGACATCTGCTCAGTGCTGTAGCATATGTCATCACTATAGATAATTGCAACATTTGCTCACCACTGCGACAAATTCTCAGGCTATTTATTATGCTCTGCATATTCTCTCTAACCCTTGCCATGCCTTGGCAAACGTTTAAATCGAATAGCCGACAAAAGCAATTGGAAAAATAGTTGATGAACATCACCATAACCTTCAATTAGCGATTGACATTCTGTCTGGATGAGATAAATATGAACCCATCATTTACTCATCGTTAGAGCAAATGTTCACAACAAATGCTCTCACGCTGAAATTTATTCCGGTTAGTTGATTTAATGAACTCGGAAAGGGTTAAAAAACGATTAGCTAACTCGCTTGCAATTGCACCACTCACATTAACTGTTTTTATGTGAACGCCCATTAAATAGGATGATCGAAATGAGCAACAAATTAGAGCAACTTCGTAAACTAACGACTGTCGTAGCAGACACTGGTGAAATCGATGCGATTAAAAAATACCAGCCAGAAGATGCAACGACTAACCCTTCTCTGATTCTTAAAGCCGCTCAAATCGAAGAATACGCGCCTCTTATCGACGCTTCTATCGAATACGCAAAATCTCAAAGCAGCGACAAAGCTCAGCAAGTACAAGACACTTGCGACATGCTTGCAGTCAACATCGGTAAAGAAATCCTAAAGACTATCCCTGGTCGTATCTCTACAGAAGTAGACGCTCGTCTTTCTTACGACATGGAAGGCAGCGTTGCTAAAGCTCGCCAGCTAGTAAAAATGTACAACGATGCGGGCATCACTAACGACCGCATCCTAATCAAACTGGCTTCTACTTGGGAAGGTATCCGCGCAGCTGAGATCCTTGAAAAAGAAGGCATCAACTGTAACCTAACGCTTCTATTCTCATTTGCTCAGGCTCGTGCTTGTGCTGAAGCTGGCGTGTTCCTAATTTCTCCATTCGTTGGTCGTATCATGGACTGGTACAAAGCGAAAGAAGGCCGTGATTTCGAAGCTTCAGAAGATCCAGGCGTACTATCTGTATCTAAGATCTACAACTACTACAAAGAATACGGCTACAACACAGTGGTTATGGGCGCAAGCTTCCGTAACATCGGCGAGATCCTAGAACTTGCTGGCTGTGACCGTCTAACTATCGCTCCTGCTCTTCTTGCTGAACTAGAAGCTGCGGAAGGTGAAGTGGTAGAGAAGCTAGTTGACTCTAAAGGTGCTAAAGAGCGCCCTGCTGCTATGACTCACGCAGAGTTCCTATGGGATCACAACCAAGATGCAATGGCCGTTGAGAAACTGGCTGAAGGTATCCGCAACTTCGCTGTTGACCAAGGCAAACTTGAAGCGATGATCGAAGCTAAGCTTTAATCTCAAATTATTTTAAAAAGGGGAACGTTGGCGTTCCCCTCTTAATTTTCCTTTATAGAATTTAATAATATTCGGTATTTATTATGGATCGTAAACATCTAGCTAATGCTATCCGTGCCCTTAGCATGGACGGCGTACAACAAGCCAACTCTGGTCACCCAGGCGCACCTATGGGTATGGCTGACATCGCTGAAGTTCTTTGGCGCTCTCACCTAAATCACAACCCAGCAAACCCAGAGTGGGCTGACCGCGACCGTTTCGTGCTATCAAATGGCCACGGCTCAATGCTGATTTACTCTCTGCTTCACCTTGCCGGTTACGAGTTGTCTATCGATGACCTGAAAAACTTCCGTCAACTGCACTCTAAGACGCCAGGTCACCCAGAGTACGGTTACGCACCGGGTATCGAAACGACGACTGGCCCACTAGGTCAAGGTATCACTAACGCGGTAGGTATGGCGCTGGCTGAGAAAACACTAGCAGCACAATTCAACAAAGAAGGCCACGACATCGTTGACCACTTCACTTATGCATTCATGGGTGACGGCTGTCTGATGGAAGGTATTTCTCACGAAGCCTGTTCTTTAGCAGGTACGCTAGGTCTTGGTAAGTTAATCGCGTTCTGGGATGACAACGGCATCTCTATCGATGGTGAAGTAGAAGGTTGGTTCTCTGACGATACACCTAAGCGTTTCGAAGCGTACGGCTGGCACGTCATCCCAGCAGTAGACGGTCACGACTCTGAAGCGATTAACGCAGCGATTATCGCGGCGAAAGCAGACCCACGTCCTACCCTAATCTGTACTAAAACTATCATTGGTTTTGGTTCACCAAACAAATCGGGGTCACACGACTGCCATGGTGCTCCACTAGGCGCTGAAGAAATTGCAGCTACACGTAAAGAACTTGGTTGGGAGCACGGTCCTTTTGAAATCCCAGCAGATGTATACGCTGAGTGGGATGCAAAAGAAGCGGGCGCAGCGAAAGAAGCGGCGTGGAATGCGAAGTTTGACGCATACGCTGCAGCTTATCCTGCAGAAGCGGCAGAGCTTAAGCGTCGCCTGAACGGTGAGCTGCCAGCTGAGTGGGAAGAGAAAGCAACACAAATCATTGCAGACCTTCAAGCTAACCCTGCCAACATCGCATCACGTAAAGCGTCTCAAAACGCACTAGAAGCATTCGGTGCTATGCTACCTGAATTCCTAGGCGGCTCTGCTGACCTTGCCCCTTCTAACCTAACTATGTGGTCTGGTTCTAAGTCTGTTTCAGCTGAAAACCCAGCAGGTAACTACATCCACTATGGTGTACGTGAATTCGGTATGACGGCTATCATGAACGGTATCGCTCTGCACGGTGGTTTCGTACCATACGGCGCAACCTTCCTAATGTTCATGGAATACGCGCGTAACGCAATGCGTATGGCGGCTCTGATGAAAGTGCAAAACATCCAAGTTTACACGCACGACTCTATTGGCCTTGGCGAAGATGGCCCAACTCACCAACCGGTTGAGCAAATGGCTTCTCTACGTCTAACGCCAAACATGAGCACATGGCGCCCATGTGACCAAGTGGAATCAGCAGTGGCTTGGAAACTGGCTATCGAACGTAAAGATGCACCGACGTCACTTATCTTCTCTCGTCAAAACCTTGCACAGCAAGAGCGTGACGCTGAGCAAGTAGCGAACATTGCTAAGGGTGGTTACATCCTGAAAGATTGCGCAGGCAAGCCAGAGCTTATCCTTATCGCAACCGGCTCTGAAGTTGAGCTAGCAGTGAACGCTGCGGCTGAACTGACTGCTGAAGGCAAGCAAGTACGTGTTGTTTCCATGCCATCAACAGATGCATTCGACAAGCAAGATGCCGCTTACCGTGAAGCGGTTCTGCCATCTGACGTGACGGCACGTATCGCGGTAGAAGCGGGTATTGCTGACTTCTGGTACAAGTACGTTGGTTTCGACGGGCGTATCATCGGTATGACCACCTTCGGTGAATCTGCACCAGCAGGTGAGCTGTTCAAGATGTTCGGCTTCACCACTGAAAACGTTGTCAACACAGCGAAAGAGCTTTTAGCTTAATTATTGAATCATTGAACGAAAACGCCCTGCTACGCTAGCAGGGCGTTTTTTTATTCAATCTCTTCTACATTCACTTCAGTGCTGAACTTTACCGTGCGAGTCGAGACCGATGTATGAAATTTGCGTATGTTCTTATCTTGATGCAAGACCTGTTCAATAAACTTTTCATACGCTTTGATATCTGGAACGCTCACCACCAGCATGAAATCGTAGCCTCCCGTGATCTGATAGCATTGAGTGACTTCAGGTGCTTTGGTTATCGATTGGCGAAACACGCTGTATATATCAGGTCTATCTCGCTCCATTTCGACTGAAACAATCAAGTTCATCTTATTACCGGCCAGCTCGGGATTGATGATAGAGACATCACCCGTGATCACCTTGTCTTCCCGAAGCCGTTTTACCCTCTTCAAACAAGCTGGCGGCGACAACCCCACTTCTTCCGCCAACTCTACATTCGCAATACGATTATTCTTTTGCAGTATCGACAAAATCTTCCTGTCTAAACGGTCAATTTCCATAATTTCTCCAGAGAGCACTTTTAAGAAATTTTAACACAAAGTTAACTCAATAAAGAAATATGAGGCATAGCAAGCATGCAAATTACACATCCATATTTCTCATGTCTTTATTAATATTTGTGCCATCGAATCATTCAGTGTGGAATTCAACATGGAAAAGTTACAACGTTTCTTTTATGACCTTTTTAAAGAAATAATCGATGTCACCTGGACTCTGTATAAAGTGATGATTCCAATTATCATCGTCATTAAAGTTGTTGAAGAGCTAGGAGGCGTTGCATTGCTTAGCCAATGGCTGAGTCCTTTGATGAATTTTGTCGGTTTACCCGATGAAATGGGCTTAGTTTGGGCGACAACTCTGCTTACTAATATGTACGCAGGGCTATTGATCTTTATGAGCACCAACAGTGAACTCACCGTGGCTCAGATCTCGATTTTGGGGTCATTAATGCTCATCGCACACTCAATCCCGATTGAAGCAGCAATTGCCAAGCGCGCTGGTGTGAGTATTGCGATGACAACGTTAGTCAGAGTTGGGGGTGGACTGGTGTTTGCGTGGGTTCTCCACCAGATTTATCAGTTCGGCGATTTGCTAAATACACCGGCCCAGATCGTTTGGAATCCAGAAGTACCTCCAGAGCAAACTTATTTGCAATGGGCGTGGTCACAAGTCGAAAACTTATTCGTGATACTTGTCATCATTGCCGTCTTATTATTTACCTTAAAGATGCTAAAGCTGCTCGGTGTGGAGAAGTTAATGGCGATGGCACTCAAGCCTGTTCTATCTGTATTAGGGATAAGCAGAGAGGCGACTAACCTAACCATAGTCGGCATTACATTAGGTATTTCTTTCGGTGGCGGCCTGCTGATCAACGAAGCGAAACGAGGCCACATACCAGCACGAGATGTGTTTACCGCCGTCATGTTGCTTAACTTGGCCCACAGCATGATTGAAGACACCATTCTCGTATTGTTGATTGGTGCAGACTTCGTATCGATATTTTGGGGAAGGTTGCTGTTTGCTTTTGTCGTCATCGCTATTATGTCACAGATCCTTAAGCGTATAAGCGAGCCCACCTGTCAGAGATATCTTTACAAAAGCGTTCAGCAATAATAAAGGCCCTGCTGGTGCAGGGCCTTGGTTTATTTTTCTTCAAATCGCTGAGCTAACTGATAAAACTCGTTGACTTGATTGCGTAACTCTTGTGAGTGCAGATTAACGGAATGCGTCGCTGCTAGGTTTTGCTCAGCCGCAGAGGCTATTGACTGAATGTGCAAATTTACATCGCTGGAAAGCTGGCGTTGTTTCGTTGCCGCATCTTCAACCGTACTCATCAAGTCGTTCATCGATTGCATCATGGTTTCGACTTCAGATAAACGCTTTGCGCTTACTTCTGCTACTGCACCACATGCATCTGTTTGTTCACGGTTGGCAATGATGTCGCGTTGCCAACCTTCAATCGTCGTCAACATGGTTTCAATACTGTCTTTAATTTGCAATGTGGCATTGGAAGTTCTGCCTGACAATGCACGAACTTCGTCCGCTACCACCGCAAAACCACGTCCCTGCTCACCAGCACGGGCGGCCTCAATCGCAGCGTTTAACGCCAGTAAGTTGGTTTGTTCTGCGATCCCACCGATTTCTTCCATCATCTGGCTGACGTTTTGAGCCTGTTCACTCAGTTGATACGTGGTATTGGTCGCTTTTTCAGCCTGAACACTGAGTTTCTCTAAATTGACATGAGTCTGGTCGATAGTGTCTTTCGCAAGCAGACACGTTTTGAGTGTCACATCAATCAAATCATGTGCTTCGTGTGTGCTGGTTGAAACCTCGTTGGCGGACGCTTCCACGTCTTCGGTCGCTTCACGAACTTGACGAATATCTTTCGTTTGCTGCTCAAGGGCTTGCGTTACCTGCAAGGTTGTTGCGCTTAAGCCATCAGACAGATCTTGCAGCGGTTTAGCTGAATCCGTCATCCTGCCTAACACGGTTCTAATTCGTGCAGAAAGAAGCTTAATATGGAAATCTGCAATTGAGAATTGAGTATTGCCAGAATAGATCAGACGACTGACACTATCATATTTTGACTGAAGCTTTTTCAACTGTTTAGGCGTATCGACCAATTCTTGCCTGAAAAGCAATACGGCCACCGAGATTGGGAGTGCACTAGCGACCCAACTCGCAATGCCTTCGAGTGACAATAGATTCGCAATGATGGGGGCAGATAGAGAACCAATTAACATGGCATAACGCAGAGTGTCGGGAATTTTCAGTGAGACACTTTTGCCTGTTTTCTCAGCGTGCAGCAAAGATTGATAGGCTTTGTCAGCCACTGTGACCCACTCTCTTTTAGGTTTAACACGCACCGACTGATAACCCGTTATCTCACCATTTGCGTAGATAGGCGTTACGTAGGCATCTACCCAATAAAAGCCTCCTGTTTTAGTGCGATTTTTTACAATACCCCGCCATGCTTTACCTTGTTTTAGGTTCGCCCACATATCTGCGAATGCAGCTTTAGGCATAGTGCTATGACGCACAATATTGTGATTTTGACCCAGCAGTTCTTCCTGAGTGAATTCGGCAATACGACAAAAAGCCTCGTTACTGTAGGTAATGACGCCTTTCAGATCAGTAGTCGACACCAACTGTTCGTTGGCGTCAAGCAAGGTTTCGCGTTCCGACGAAGTTTGACTAGCAATCATGAATGTAAACTTTTGTTGTAGTTATGTGGCACGGGAATATAAACAATAAATGAAATTATGACAAAATATTAAAGTAGTCACATGTAACACTTTTAGATTATTTGAAGATTTTTTTGTTTTAAACACAATGCCTTCGCTCCTATCGAAACAATCTAGCCCGTTAATGACTGGCTCAAGTCAGAAATGATCTCTACAATAACGGTGCAATATTGCCCACTCCTTGTTCAGGTAGCGCTTTTTTAGTGGTTAAATTAAAACACTTCAGTCTTAAACAGTTAACCATTCTGGTTTCTATCTCTGTTGTTCTCTTATTTCTCGTTTTCTATTTTACGTTTAAGGCGCTCTGGAGCCATGAGCTTGCCGTAGAGGCTTCAAAAAAGAGACAAGAGTTCGAGATCGAGCGTGTGCAAACCGTATTGAAAATGGAAGAACTCGAACTGAGAGCATCTCTTGAAGATTATGCCGCTTGGACAACGTTGACACGTTATGTACAACAGCCTAGCGACGCTTTCATAACGGACAGCATAGGTCCGCATGCATTTGAGTCCAAACTGATCGACGGTATGATCATTTTCGATCACCAACTTGATGTAAAATGGAGCGCTTTATACCGAGATGGACAAGTTCACTCCACTCAGTTTATCGAGCTCAATGACCCTGCTGTCGTCAATAAACTTCTTGTCCAATCGATCAACGCTTCAAGCGCTAAGGTATCTTCACACATCAAATATGCGGTGCACCAAAATGAACCTTACATGGTTGCGTCGGCCCGAATCTGCCTGAGTGACGGCAAATCCTGTGATTTCGGTTACATCGTATTTATTCGTAAGATTCGTAATGACTTTATCGCTGAAATTGAAGCCGCTACAGGTGTGGATATCAACATCCATCCAATAAGTGAACATGATTCCCTACATGGTGTTTTGCCAGATTATGTCTCTATCATTTATCGCACTGATTTCCTCAATGGCAATAACATTGCCATTGAAATTATCCATAACGAGAAACTGCCTACTTTCCTGACGTTCTCAGAAGCGAGCGTGTTGGCTTGTTTTTCACTGGTGATGTTTATTCTTAATTTGTCTGTCGTGTCTAAGCTGATCAAACCGCTTGAGCAGGCTCAAAAAGCCTTACGCCAGTTTCAAAAGTCCGGTGATAAATTGCCAAATGAAGCATCGTTCATCTCAAAAGAAATGAAAAGCTTTGCCCGCGACATAACCAACCTGATTACCGAACTGGACGAAAAACGCGCAATCCTTAAAAAGCAGTCCATTGTTGACCCACTTACCGGTATTGCCAACCGCAGACACCTCTATGAAACAGCGCGTTATTTCATTGAAGAACTAAGTTATAGCCAGATAGGCATCATTTTGGTTGATATCGATCACTTTAAACAGTACAACGATAACTATGGACACGTCGCCGGTGATCGTGCCTTGCGTCTTGTCGCGCAAGCACTGCGAGATGTTGAATCGCCCTATGAGCACTTGGTGTGCCGTTATGGCGGTGAAGAGTTTTGTGTGTTACTCGCAAGCGACATCGAACTTGAGCTTGATGGTTATCTCAGTCAATTGGTGAGTGCAATCCGTCATCTGTCCTTAGAGCATGCCTATTCTCCAACAAAACCCTATATCACTATCAGTGCTGGTGCAACGTCGAAGAAAACTAACACCTACGACCATTTAACCAGCTTATTCCAATATGCGGATCAAGCGCTGTATCAGGTCAAACAGAACGGTCGCAACGGCTACCAAATCATTTCCGCCAATTAAGTTGTGCTCAAGCATCGAGCCTAGTTCCTAGCAAGACATTCACCCCCTACACAGTTGCATTACGAGTTTACCAACGCCCATAGTTAGACTATACCAATGATATGTTCTGCCAAGGGTCACAAAAATATGTCCATCCGATATTGCAGTCTATACTGGCTAGCATTGTTGATTTGTTTTATGCGGTCAGCCGTTGCCGACACGACGATCATTGCGATAGGTGAAGTGTATCAAAATCCAGAACTCAACAAGCTTGCCGGCTTGACTTTGGTTGAAGATCTCGAATTCATATACCAAAAGTCTGGTGT
Organism: Vibrio neptunius; assembly: GCA_019339365.1. NCBI lineage: Bacteria > Pseudomonadati > Pseudomonadota > Gammaproteobacteria > Vibrionales > Vibrionaceae > Vibrio > Vibrio neptunius. The sequence goes on from CP079860.1 coordinate 1,732,131, forward strand.
CGAGATAGATTTTGTTTACTTACCGAATGCGAGGGCGATTCGCGCAGTCAGCCAAGGTCGATATCAAGGTTTGGACTTGAGGATATCGAGGCTTGCTCAAGACAAGAATATGATCAAGGTTGACGTTCCTCTCTACTACATCAGTATCTTCATGTATGGCTTTGAAGGGCAATTTTACAGCGAGCTTAGCCAAGTTTCGGACAAAGTACTCGTCTCACAATTAGGCATGAAGTTTACCGAGGAAATCAAAAACTACCAACAGCTTTATTTGGTCGAAAAACATGAACAGGCAGCATTAATGGTCAACAAAGGACGTGCTGATTTATGGCTAGCGCCTAACGTGGTTTACGAGATTCTCAAAGAGAAATATCCAAACATTAAGCCCGTCAGCAAAGCGATTATTCGCGAACCCCTATATCACTACATTCATATTTCCAACAAGCACCTCCTACCGCAATTAGAGCAAGCCGTTAGAGATTTAGTCGCCAATCGACCAAATCGACAGCTAGCGCAATGAAAGCCGTCTTTCGGCCCAAAGCCATAGGGTTCTTGAAGGTACATTCATTAGTCATTCCTATTTGGTGCTCTAAATCGCCGACGCTTAAGGTAACGGATTATCCCTTCAAAGACCCATCCAAGACTTGCTCAATGAAGTCAGATTTCAGCGTTCGATAATCCTCATGTGAGTATCCCTCGCAAGACTGTTTCAGTTTGTTGTAATGCCTCACTAACTCAGGATTCGAGACGAGATAATCACGAAATCGAAGGAAGCATTCATGTTGTGAGCCATTCGCAACAACTTGAAATGCGACGTTATCTGTCTTCGACTCAAGCATGCACAGCTCGGAGGTGCGCAAGGTATTTTGTTTTTCTGAAAACCCTAACGTGGTCAATGTTTGAACTGACTGTTCAAATTGTGATTGCTCAACCCCAACATAAATGTCCAGATCACCTTTTGAAATCGCTCCTGGGATTGCCGAAGAGCCGATATGCTCTACAACCGCATTGGGGAGCAACAAACTCACTTTTCTCTTATAAGATTGAAATTGCGCACGACACAAATCCTGATACTCTTCTGGTAAATAAAACTTCATACTGTCCTCAAGTTAGGCACACTCATGTGGGCTAATTCTACACACATAACAAATTCACACAAAGAATACTAAAAGAAAAAAACATTCACCAAAATAAGTCATGGTCAATTTACCACCAGAACAAACACATTTAAATGTCAAATAAAGGTCATAAGTTTAAATATAAAGAAAGAAATCATTCAATAAATCTATTTATTGGGTAGAGTTCGCAGTTTAATTAAAAAACAAAATCTCTACAGTCAAACACAGCAATTAAAGCTCTTAAATTTCAATAGCCTAGATTAAATAACGCAAAAATAAAAACAAATTGTAAAAAGTTAAACAATTGCGATCTTAATTCATATTCTGAATACAAAACCTTTAATAAGCCAAATCTTAGATTATCTTTAATCTGTTTCTAATAGAAATAACAACAATAAAAATAGACTTCAATCAATAGGTAAAGAATTGATTGATAGTGTTAATTATATAAAACAGTTACTTGTATAAAACGAAATAGAGTAAGAAAATGACAGCGAATAAACACATCTTAAAACTGGCAGTAGGTAGCGCCTTGCTATCTGCCCTGCCGACTCATGTCTATGCACATGGTTGGTCTGAATATCCTAGTGCTCGACAAAATATCTGTTACGAACAAGGCGGTATCTGGTCTGGTAGTCCACCCAATGCCGCTTGTGCAAATGCCAAAAACATTTCGGGGTCTTACCCATTCGTACAGCGCAACGAGTACGCCAAAAACATTACTGACTTTAACAACCCGAGTGCAGTAAAAGCCGCGATTCCAGATGGCACTTTATGCTACGCAAACGATCCTCAGAAACGTGGCATGGGAGCCCCGCATACCGCCTGGACCCGCACAGAAATGAATACGGGTACATTCGAATATGTGTTTAATGCCACGGCACCGCACAACCCTTCATTCTGGGAATTTTACTTAACCAAACCCAATGCTGACCTGTCGAAAGGGCTGGCTTGGGGCGATTTAGATTTGATTCAAGAAACGGGCAATGTGCCAGTAGAGAACGGAAAATATCGAATCAATGTGACTATCCCATCAGAGCGATCGGGTGACGCTATCCTCTTTTGTACGTTGGCAACGAGATGATGCCGCAGGTGAAGGTTTCTACAACTGTTCTGATATTACGATCAAGAATGGTAACACTCCGCCGCCTGAGCCAGCACCACAACCTGATTTGCATCGTGGCTCATCCTTTATCCCGAGTGGAATGGAAGCGCCTCAAATTGGCGATGTTGTAAAATACGACATCATTAACAAAGATGGCGTGGTTGCACGTAGCTTTGATATTAAAGTGAACTCAAATAACGTTGGGGATTGGGATCGTCTCCTAGCGTCTGAGATTAATGGTTGGCACGCCGAATTCAAAGATGGCGCAGTTTTTATCGGTGATTGGCATGAAGAAATGCAGCACTATATGTATTTCCAGAATGATCCGTCACGCAATTTCTTTAACTCCAAAGACAGTCGAGCTTCAGGGTTAATGACCGTTTCCCGCGACGACAATGGCAATGTAGACCCGCTAGCAGGGCAACTCTATGAACTATCGCAAAGTGATAATGTCGTCAATGCAGGTGATAAAGTCGTCATTGTCACCGAAGAAAATGCCACACTGACTCAAACTCAGGGCACACCGGTACAGATTCAGAATAACGGCTCTTCTTCGATCATTATCGATACTCAATCTATCACTCAGAATGAAACGTTAATCTTCTCGGCGAATGCAAACAACAGCGATCGTACTGAAACCTTTACCTTTGAGGTGATGGTAGATGACGGGGGCGTCACGCCTCCACCAACTCCAGAACCGAGCCCAGATGCTTGGAGCTCATCAGCGACTTACATCGGCGGTGAAGTGGTGTCCTATGCCGGTAAGGCGTGGAAAGCACAATGGTGGATTCAAGGCGGTGATGATCCTGAAACCACATACAGTAAGGACAAATGGGGCGTTTGGCGACCAGCAAACTAGCACTCCTGCTACTCATCTCACCACCTAAATAAGTGGATCAATTTTTATCAAATAGCCATCGCGTCTTTTACAGCGCGGTGGCTATTTCTTTGTGCTCAGTTTTCAATCCTAAGTCCACACTCATGATTCGACCTGAATACAGGCTGCGCCATCACCAAGTAACCCAATCAAACTCATGCAAAGATTAACGTTCAAGTCTTAAACAAAGTTACTGGTTGACTACAAGCTAAACAATTGATGTGATTAGTCGCTTTTCTCCCGCCCTTCGTTATGAGATTACTCAAGTCGGTGTTAATATTGTGACCAAGTCAATCTGCCCTACCTTAATCGGCATCACAAACTTGTGATAAACGAACGCTTTGTTATGTTTAAAGTTGCACGGCAGATTAAACCATTAAGTTAGAAGGCAATATTTTCAAATGGTTAACAATACAATTCAATGGTTTCCGGGTCACATGCATAAGGCCCAAAAAGAGATAGCTGAAGCCATCCCTCAAATTGATGTCATTATTGAGGTGCTTGACGCTCGTATCCCTTTTAGCAGCGAAAACCCTATGATCGCCGAGTTAAAGGGTGATAAACCCGTGGTTAAAGTTCTCAATAAACGCGATCTCGCCGATCCAGAGTTAACCCAACTATGGATTGACCATTTTGAGAAAGAGCACAACGTAAAAGCGATTGCGATTACCACTTCTCAACAACAAGAAGTAAACCGCATTATGGAGCTAGTGCGTAAACTGGCTCCTCACCGTGAGGAAATTGGCAAAAACATTCGCACCATGATCATGGGTATCCCGAATGTGGGTAAATCAACCATCATCAATGCTCTTGCAGGTCGCACCATTGCGGTAACGGGCAACCAACCCGCCGTGACACGTCGTCAGCAACGCATCAATCTACAAAACGGTATTGTTTTATCGGATACACCAGGCATTTTATGGCCTAAAGTGGAAAATCCACACAGTGGGTTCCGTTTGGCGGCAACTGGAGCAGTGAAAGACACTGCGATGGAATATGATGAAGTGGCTTTCTATACGGTTGAGTACTTAGCAAAAGCGTACCCGGAGCGCTTGAAAGAGCGCTATCAGATCGAAGAAATGCCGGAAAGTGACATCGAGCTCATGGAAGAGATTGGTCGTCGACGTGGCGCGTTACGCTCTGGCGGACGAGTCGATTTGCACAAGTGTTCGGAAATTTTACTTCATGAATTGCGCAGTGGCACCTTAGGTCAAATAACACTTGAGTTGCCAGAAATGATCACCAAAGAGTTGGTCGAAGTAGAGATTGAAGCGACTCGTAAGGCTGAAGAGAAAGCCAAGAAAAAGAAGAGCGCCGTAAGCGTTACTTAAAAAACAAACGTTAATCACGACAACGGCGGTATCTACCGCCGTTTTTATTCTCGCTTCCACACTCACCTTTGATATAGTCACAGCAATGTTATCAACGAGTTTCGCACGATGAAAATCCCAACCAATATCATTACTGGTTTTCTGGGGACCGGAAAAACCACGACAATACTTAACCTGCTGAAAGAAAAACCCGCTGACCAGCATTGGGCAGTTCTGGTCAATGAATTTGGTGAAATTGGTATTGATGGCGCCATGCTCACGGAGCAAGGCGCGATGATCAAAGAAGTACCCGGTGGTTGCATGTGTTGTGCTGCTGGAGTCCCGACTTCCGTTGCCCTTACCGCGTTGCTACGTACGCAGCCCGATCGTCTGATAGTTGAACCAACCGGCTTAGGCCACGCCCACAAGATTCTCGCAACCTTAACCTCGGCTCAGTTTCGAGATTACATTGACTTAAGAGCCACTATAGGATTAGTCGATCCTCGCAACCTATCCAACCCTAAGTATGTTGAGAATCAAAACTTTAACGACCAGCTCAACATCGCAGATATTGTGATTGGTAATAAGGTAGACGCGTGTCATGTCGGTGATATCGATGCGTTTAACGACTGGGTTTCCGATCAAAACCCACCCAAGATTTATAGCCAACTTGTCAAGCAAGGGCGTTTCCCTATAGAACTTCTCGACAACCAGAGAAGGGAAACAACAGTGTCGACGGATATTGCACAGCACCATCATGAACACGCTGAGGCAGAACCACAATTTGCTCTAGCACCGGATCAGGTAATGGTCCGCAAAGAAAACAAAGGCCAAGGCTACTTCAGTTGTGGCTGGTTATTTGGTGCAGAAGTCACGTTCAGTTTTGATGACCTATTCTCTGTGTTATCAGACTTAACTGCCGAACGTGTCAAAGGCGTAATGAACACAGATAGAGGCTGCTATGCCTTCAATGTCAGCCACGGTGTTGTCTCTGTTAATGAGATGTCATTGGAGGGTTTCGAAAGCCGTCTGGAAGTGATCGATAGCCAACTGCTTCCATGGGATCAGTTGGAAACAGTACTCAAGAAAATTGCCTCACTTGATTAGCCTTCTCTAAACGACAAAAGGCGCACCCTTCAGTGCGCCCTATCCCTCGTTACTCAATCGTGAGTTTGCGAATCAGGACCGTGTGTTTTTGCGCCCTGATCATAAAACGAGGATCTCAAAATGATGTGTTGAATCCATCCAAATTGTAGGTAAGGCTTTTAATCCTCCATGCGGGTTGGTTCAGATTGCCTTACGTTTTAACTATGGTTCAAAACGCTAAAAGTGCAAGGAGATAAACGTGATCTCTTACCAATTCCTGACTATTTTTGAACTCTCACATCCTTCATATTTGAAAATCAACATTTCATTCTTGACGCTATAGTTAAACTTACACAAGCGTATAATTCTCATGAGAGACATCAATATTTACAATGCAACCAATCGAATGAGGTTACCTTTTTTATGACCAAGAGAGAGAAAATTAAGCAATCCCTTTTAGCGAGTATGCCAAAGGATGCAATTAATCAGTTTCTCTCTAAAGATAAAACACCTGTTTCTGTTCTCGTCCTTTCTTTACTTGTCGGTATTCTTGCCGGCATAGTGGGTACCTTGTTCGAGATTGCCGTTCATTTTGTCTCTGAAACCCGGACTGACTGGCTCAAACAAGCTATTGGTAGCGCGTTGCCGCTGTGGCTCGCGGCATTTTTGATCAGTGCTGCATTGGCATTTGTTGGCTACTATCTCGTTCATCGTTTTGCCCCCCGAAGCTGCCGGATCAGGCATTCCAGAAATTGAAGGAGCAATGGATGGTATACGCCCCGTTCGTTGGTGGCGTGTTATCCCTGTGAAATTTTTTGGTGGTATGGGCGCACTGGGCTCAGGCATGGTACTTGGCCGCGAAGGTCCAACGGTTCAAATGGGTGGCGCCATTGGCCGCATGGTGACGGATCTTTTTCAGGTCAAAAATGACGATACCAAACACACGTTACTTGCCTCTGGCGCAGCAGGAGGTTTAGCCGCCGCGTTCAATGCCCCGCTGGCTGGCATCATGTTTGTCGTAGAAGAGATGCGCCCCCAATTTCGCTATTCACTCATTTCGATTCGTGCGGTGATCATTTCTGCCATCGCTGCCAACATTGTCTTTCGTTACATTAATGGTCAAGATGCGGTGATCACTATGCCGCAATACCACCCGCCAGAACTGGCAGCTTTGTGGCTCTTCTTGCTTTTAGGTGCCATGTTTGGTGTTTTTGGTGTGGTGTTTAATCGCCTCGTGACTCTCTCTCAAGACTTGTTTGTCAAACTGCATAAGAATGATCGTCGACGTTACCTGATCACAGGAAGCGGTATAGGTGGTTGTTTTGGTTTAATGCTGCTTTATCTGCCAGAAATAACCGGAGGCGGTATTAGCTTAATTCCGACCATCACTAACGGTGGCTACGGTGCGACGGTGCTACTGGTTTTATTCGCTGCAAGGATCCTCACCACACTGATTTGTTTTGGCTCTGGGGCACCCGGCGGTATCTTTGCGCCGATGTTAGCTTTGGGTACGCTATTTGGTTATGCATTTGGCTTAATCGCCCATGGTTTAATGCCTGAATTGATGATTTCACCCGGCATGTTTGCGATCGCAGGTATGGGTGCTTTGTTCGCGGCCACCGTGCGTGCGCCGATCACTGGCATATTGTTAGTGATCGAAATGACCAACAACTACTACCTAATACTGCCACTGATCATTACCTGCTTGGGGGCCGTTATTTTTGCTCAGTTACTCGGTGGGCAGCCGATTTATAGCCAACTGTTACATCGAACATTAAAAAATGAGAAGTTAAGACAAGAAGACCTTCCCTGCGACTCAAAATGACAATTGCACAGTAACCGCTCAGCTTGATATGATCTTGTGCCCTGAATGATCTGTAGCACGGATTTGCTCAATCATTAGGGCCAATCATTTCTTTCAAGCTAGTCAGGATTATGCCGTTGAACTGGAAACGCTTTACACACTTTCACAGTGTGCCCCCCTCACAAGCCGCATTAGCGCTGGGCATGATAGGACTCGGTCATGCATGGGCATTGTATATTCCTGACATTGGCGTTTTTATCCGCCCTTATCTTGCTGCAGGCGGTGCTATTCTGCTGCTTCCAGTGCTAATAAAATACTTCAGCAGTTACTCCACTTTCATCAACGATATTCGTCACCCACTGAGCGGCAGCTTGATGGCCCCCATGAGTATGGCATTGTTGATCTTATGTGATTACCTCGCCGTGATCTCGCCCTTGATCGCCTACCCTTTGTGGTTTGCGGCGCTGTTACTTCACATCACCATGATGGTGTTGTTTTTCTTCTTTCAAATAACACGCTTCAAGATGGCCAATATTGTTCCTAGTTGGTTCCTGTATCCGGTAGGGTTAATTAGTAGCTCATTGGCAGGTACCAAATTCGGTCATAACGTATTTTCAGAAACCTTAGTCAGCGTCTGTATTACGATATACTTCTTTATGTTGCCGCTAGTGCTCTATAGGCTGATGTTTGAAGGTCGGCTTCCACGCAGAGCAAGGCCAACACTCGCCATAATGGCGGCACCAATTAATCTGTCATTGGCCACCTATTTGGTTAACTTCCAAAAGCCAGATCCTATTCTCACTGGCGCTTTGGCTGGTATTGCTATCACTATGACGTTAACCATCTACCTGTGTTACTTCCGTCTAATGCGACTAAAATTCCAACCTTCCATTGCGGCCGTCACCTTCCCTTCTGTCATTAGTGCGATCGCGATGCACCGTCTGACGAGCTTTTTCGAGCAGTATCATCCGCACTGGCACTGGCTTCACAAATTTGGATTTTTTGAGCTGAGTGTCGCCACCGCACTGGTAGCATGGGTACTGATTGGCTATATCAAAATGTACTGGCCTGAATTTTTCACGCCGAAGATAAAAGTAAATTCGTAATAATTAAACTGGGAGAAAAAAAGAAATCAATGGGATATTAATTCAGAATAGAGCCCCTTGAGGGTATTTATTCCTAATTAATATACAATTAACTATAATTATATCTGTTATCATATGCAAGAAAATCACATTTTATATTAGATTTATTATTCAACTGAATTTATACATAGCTAGGTCAGCTGGCGCTTACGAAAAATACCATAAGGCTATGTATTATGAATATGTTAACTACACCATCCCATTTACCCGATTTTATCAATAAACGAATCGACTATTATGTTTCTGACTTAATAAATAAAAAAGATAATGGAAGAAACCTAGTTGTAGGTAAGAAACCCCATCTTGGTGATATCATTTTGCAAAGTAATGATTATCTTGCACTTACCCATCACCCTAAAATCATCGATGCTCAAGTTAATTCATTGCTCTCCAACAAAGACACGGCATTTATGTCTAGTGTGTTCTTGCACAGCGATGGACTGGATAAAACGGTTGAGCATCATCTCGCTGACTACACTGGATTTCAAACCTGCACCATTGCACCGTCGGGATGGATTGCCAATATTGGTCTACTACAAACTATCTGTGATTCAGAAACCAATGTGTATATAGACTTTTTGCGCATATGTCGCTTTGGGAAGGCGCACGAATCGCAGGGGCCAACATCCATCCTTTTATGCACAACAATACCAATCACCTCAAACGTTTAATTAAACGCAATGGACCAGGTGTGGTTTTGATTGATTCTATATACAGTACCATCGGAACCATAGCGCCACTGCAGGAAATGGTGACTTTAGCAAAAGAGATGGATTGCGCGATCGTTGTCGATGAGTCCCACTCTTTAGGCATATATGGTCTTAAGGGAGCAGGACTAGTTCAAGAACTTGAGCTCACCAATAAAGTGGATTTCATCACTGCCAGTCTGGCGAAGACCTTTGCTTATCGTGCTGGTGCTGTTTGGTGTAACAACTTAACAGGTCAAGTGGTACCATACGTCTCATTTCCATCTATTTTTAGTTCAGCAATGATGTCATTTGAGTTAGATAGAATTGACGCTACGCTAAACGTTATCAAGGAAAGCGACCAATCACGTCAGCGTTTAATGGAGTGTTCAGCGCAAGTACGTGAGGGACTAAAAGATATTGGTTACGATATTCGTAGCGAATCTCAGATAATCAGCTTAGAAACTGCAGAGAAAACTAACACGCGTAAAGTTAGAGATTTTTTCGAAGATAATGGCGTATTTGGCTCTGTTTTCTGTACTCCTGCTACACCTGATAATAAAAACATCTTGCGCTTATCTTTAAATAGTGCCCTAAGTAATCATGATATTGATAAGATTTTATCGGTTGCAAAACAAGCTAAGAGTAATAAGGAACTATACTTCGTCTAATTAAGCTAACGCCTCTTATTAAGAGGCGTTACTATTTAAAAAAATAGCGTATTGAATTAAATATAGTCTGCAACCTTATCAAGCAACTTAACTTGATCGACAGGTTTAAGTAGGTATCCATTCATCCCAGCTTGATCAATTTTAGAAAGGGTTTCTTTTCGACTATCACCGGTATGCCCAAGAATCGGCACGTTAGCGTAGACTTCTTCTGATTCTCGAATAAGAGTCGTCGTTGCTAACCCATCCAACATTGGCATTTCGAGGTCCATCAAAATCAAATCAACTTGCTCATTACTTAGTACACTTAACACTTCATTACCATCACCTGCCTGAGAAACTTGATAACCCTGTTTATTCAATAAGATCGTCGTTAACTGTCTCAACGATTCATTGTCATCGGCAATCAAAATGCGTTTCCCAACGACTTTAGGTGTCTTTTTCGGAATGAGGTTACGGTTAGGCTCAACATTACCAAAAATAAGTGCATCGACCGACTGTGCGACATCAAGTAGGAACTGTTTTTTGTCTTTTGGATAGAAAGTAAGGAATCGACTAAATCTATTGTGATATTCACCATCCTGAACAAAAAGCATCACGATTTTAGCTTCGGTAAAATGGAGCTTAGACTCCAGCATTAAATACTCTTGCTCACTACAGACTTCTAGATCAAGTAGTATCAAATCGTATTCAAACTCAAACTCTTCTTTACGCTGAGCTTGCGCAAAATCCACCTCGTCACATAGCGCACCCGTGTAGAAGGTAAATTCGTTTAGTTTGCGCTTTACTGCCTCATCGTCGCCAACGTAAAGTATTGATTTATCTCTTAGAATATCTTGTTTGATTGTGGACACTTTTGGGGACTCATATCGAGGAAATGTAAGGGTAAAACGTGTCCATTCTCCGAGTGCGGACTCACATTTTATCTTGCCGCCGAATGCTTGCATGACACGTTTGCAAAAAGGTAATCCAAGCCCATAGCTTGAGGATTTTCCAGAAGTATAGAAATCTTGAAAGATAAACTCTAACTTTTCTTTTTCTATCCCGATTCCGTTATCTTCAAAGATTAAATAGTTGAATTCATGATCACTTCTAAGTGTGATCGCGATTTTAAACTCTTCTCCATTCTGATAATAAAGTGAATTTTTGAGCAGATTATACAATGCATATTTCAGTAATGTATCACTACCAAAGTAGTCAAAGCCACCTTCGACATTTAAACACACCACTTCTTTTGCATGATCGCTGGGATAAGAAAAACTGGCGAGTGATTCTCTTACAATTTGCTCCACGGAAAAAGCCCTAAACGTTGAGTGCGACACGCGACTCTGGTCAATGGAGGTAAGCAATAAGTCTATGGCTTCATTACCATTACGTATGACCTCATCGGCTCCAGAAAGCACTTCTTTCATACGAATAATATCAAGCTTATCTATCTCGGCTTTATCCCCTTTCATCATTTTAACTGACGGCAAAGACGCATCAAGTACATCAACAGACGCCTTAAGTGCACTTAACGGATTACGCATTTCATGCGCAATCCCTGCGCCAAATGACTTAGCAATAGAGACTTTTGCTTCATGTTCAACTTGATTGCGAAAATAGAACAAGTTACCAAAGATATAGGTAAACAAAAATATCGGAATATAAGGCCAAATGATAACGACTTCAGTCTCAACTGCGCTCGGCGCATGCACGAGTCCATAACTGAGCAAGTATGCCGCAGCAACGGAGACCATCGCTTGCAGCAACATTACTCGAGTCTCATGGACTAATAAAACGTGAAGAAAGATTGAAGCCATGAACGACATTGCCCATACCGTTGACCATTCGTTCATGAACAGCATAAACGAGAAGAAGAAGGGTAAGCAGATAGTGATTGTGGCAATGTAATAGTAGGGTAGAAAACGCTTAATTGGCGGCGGCACATACTTTCTGAGCGCTAACCCAAGCAGGAGTAGAGCGCAAAAAAAATCTCAGCGGGCCATTCTCATAGGGTTGAGGGTATACGTAAGACCATATGTAGAAGTATGCGGGAAAGCCAAAGAAACCCATCCACCCGAGTAACTCAAGATTAGTGTCTGCGTATTGATAAATCTTCTTTACTACATTCATGCATTAAAACCGCTACGCGCTACTTCTTGTTCGCCTAGAGCACTGTTAAAAGCACCTTAAGCTCCCGTTAAATGAAAAGTTCTGCTAGGTACAAAAGTGTGACCTTACAACTGTGCTCAATTCGATGTTCTTAACATACACCACTGCTATAGATTGAGCATACGCAACATAGTGAACTATGTAAATTCTAGTCTGTTCTATGCATGCATACCAACCAGTTGAATATTGCTACCTAAACGAGAGGCTTCAACATCTATTCTTAACGGCATTTGCTCTTTAAGTTCACTAACATGAGATATCAAACCAATCATGCGCCCTGTTTGTTGCAATTCGATCAGCGTTTGAATGGCTAAATCCAGCGACTCTGGGTCCAAGCTGCCAAACCCTTCATCAATAAACAAGGTATCCAACCGAATGCCACCACTGTATGATTGAACGACATCCGATAAGCCAAGTGCTAAAGACAGAGCGGCCATAAAAGACTCGCCCCCGGATAAGGTGGCAACATCTCGATTCTTGCCGGTGTAGCTGTCTTCTACCATTAGGTCCAATCCACGCCCTGCCACTCCCTTGAAGCCTTCGGTTTTGCGCGCAAGAATGTAACGCCCCTTGCTCATCAAACTGAGCCTCTGGGACGCTTGGATAAGAACATCGTCCAGCAATACGCCAAGAACGAAGCGATGCAAGCTTATCCGACTCCCCGTTTTACCACTGGCGACGTCATACAGGGTTCCATACACCCTATACTCAGCTTCTAATTCAGCGTTCTTTTCGTGCAGTAAGGCAATATCACGACGAACTTTCTCAAATCGTTCAAACTTCGAGCGAGTAGTATCTAGCGCATTTCTCGCTTCAACATACTCTTGGCTGCTAAGTTCAACAAGTTTGCCCAGTTCAACTAAATCAGGAAGTTGCTGATCTTTGAGCGTGTGTTTTAAGTCTGCTAACGTCTGGTTTAATTTGACTTCGGTTTGCGCATAAGCTTCCACCGCTGCTTTCCAACGCTCTAATTGTTCATCGGTCGCTTTGCTGCGGAGGTAGTCTTGCTCATCAGAAAACTGTGCTTTTTCAATCAAGACATGCCATTGCGTTTCCGCTTTATCTAAGTCGCGCTTTGCTTGCGCTAAAAGCTGTGTGTTGCTCTGTCTTTGTCCTTCAAGCTCGGCATGGTGTTTGACCAGTCGTTTTTGCTGCTCATTGGCTTGCTCTAGGCGCGTTTGTAACGTATCAATTGAGGCTTTGGTTTGCTTATACTCATCGTCGACAGATTCCACTGATTGATATTGCTCGCCAATAGACTGTATTAGTGCCTCGAAACGCTGTTGGAGCGCCTGAGTTGTAGCGTCATGGGCAGACATCTCCTCTCTCAGGCGATGAATTTCATTGTCACCTTTTTCACAGCGTTGGTTGAGCGTTGCCACCTCCAACTCCATCTGCTCAAGGTTAATGGATGCCAATACCGCTAACTTAGCCTTCCACTCAGAGTGCTGGTTCTGCACAAGTTCTAAAGAAAGGTCTCCATGCTCCCCCAGCTCTTCCTGAAACGCTTGAATTTGAGTTTTTTGACGAGAGATCAGCACGTTCTGTTGTTCAACAAGGCGAGCTTGCTCATTGAGAGAGTTCAGGGACTGACGCTCTTGGTTACGATAAAACTCCACTTGCTCTTTAGTCACTTCTTGGCCATCAAAAGAAGCAGGTGTTGGGTGCTCAGCACTGCCACACACCGGGCAAGGCAGACCTTGTTGGAGCTTACGAGCCAGAACCGCTGCCTGAGCATTATGCCAGCGCATTTCATAGTCATCCGCTTGCTTGCTATGGGCTTGCCAATCGACCTTCAACTGTTGTACACCAGCTTGAATGGGCTGCAGACCTTGCTCTAAAGTAACCAGTTCCTTGGACAACAGCTTTAGTTTCTTGAGATCGTCAGTAAGACGCTGTAATCGCGCAAGTTCTGACTCTACCGTCGCTTTACCTGCAATGGCTAGCTTGGCATTATCGAGTTCTTGCTGAGCTTTAGATGCTTCTTGCAATAGCTTTTCTTTATGCGCCTGATATTTGATTAAGGTCGCATTGTATTCTTGTTTCTTGGTGGCAGAATCCTTGAGGCTTTTATCCAACTCCAACTTTTCGTGTAACTTAGTTTTGATGCCTTCCAACTGGTAAAGCTTATCTGTCAATGTCGGAATTGATTGGGCTTGCAGCGTCAACGTATCTAACTGCTGTTGGTGCTCTTTTATCGCAACATTCGAAAGTTGCAACGCTTTCTCAAGAGAGCTGTCTTTTTCATTCAGGTCATGGACCTGCTTTGAAAGTGAAGTCCAGTTGGTATAAGGCACGTCTAGCTTGGAAGCTTGCTGAGCGATCGCCAATTTTTGTTGAATTTGCGCGTTGCTATCGCGTTTCTCGCTATGCTCTAACAGCGCTTTATCTGCGCTTTGCAGCTTGTCAAATTCACCTTGTAATTGGTGAGCTTTCTGTTGTGCCTCTTTGCTTTTATTTAACTTTTCAAGGGCAACCTTCTCACTTAAACTCACCTCTTCCAGCCGCTTAGCGACAACGTCAAGTTGCTCGTTTAACTCTTGTTCTGTGCTGGCCTCAGCCACTTGCAGCGCACCGCGGATCTGGTTATCAAACTCATCTTTTGATTTGCTGATCGCACTCGCTTTGTCCTTAAGTGCAAACTCGATTTTCTTGTAGATGTCCGTCTGGAACAATTGACCGAAGATCGCTTCTCGATCTTTGGAGCTTGCTAGTAAGAGTTCACGAAACTTACCCTGTGGTAAGACCATCACCTGACGAAACTGAGTTTCATTCAGACCAATCAGTTCTGCAACCTCAACCTTCACCTGCGCTGTCTTGCTGGTGATAAGTTTCTGATCATTGGTAATCTCATACAAAGAGGCGGTATGTTTGCGTGTTGTCGTACCTTCGCCTCGAGCTTTAGGTGCCAATTGATCGGGTGATCTCGTGACTCTATAGCGCTTATCCTTAAGTGCGAACTCGAACACCACTTCGGTCGGTAACTCAAGCGCCGCCATATCGCAGCGCATCTGCGTTCCTTCTCTTTCATTACCTGTTGTTTGACCGTACAAAGCAAAACAGATGGCATCTAAAATGGACGTCTTACCTGAACCTGTTGGGCCGTTAATCAAAAACAGCGGATTGGAACCAAGCAATGTAAAGTCGATGGTTTCAGTGTTAGCAAAAGGGCCAAATGCCTGCATTGTTAGTGATAATGGTTTCATCGCTTGCCCTTACTGCTTTGCCAAGTGTTTGATAATGTCGATTATCGCCTGATTTTGAGCTTCGGTGAGCTCACTATTTTGCGCTTCTAGAAAAAAATCTTTGAACATATCCACTTCACTACGAGCAAGCTTTGCCTGAGCCATTTCTTGTTCAACACCCACTAACATGCCTGGCTTTTCGATATGCAGCACATTGGGGTAAACCGCGCGAAGCTTTTCCATCGGATTGAGAATGGCGTGTTTATCTAACAACCGGACCAACAAATAATCGTGATGATTCGGATCCGTTTTGCCACTGGCGATCACTTGGTCTAATTCCCCTTCGATGATTCGCATTTGGTGAGGGGCAGTGAGATCAATGTGAGTGGCTGAAACAAAGCCTTGTTTATTGAGCTCAACCAGCGTCATTCCTTTTTTCTGGTGCTGTTCCGAAAAGCTGTATTTCATCAATGAGCCCGAGTAACGAATGTAGTCTTCACCCTTTTTTTGCGGCTGGTGCAGATGGCCTAGAGCCACATAGTCAAAGTCGACAAAATGTTCATGGCTGACTCTGTCTGAGCCGCCAATTGATAAAGGACGTTCGGAGTCTGACTCGATCGCGCCATCAACAAAGCAGTGGCTGATCAAGACATTCTTTTGACCGGGTTTGAACTGAGATTTAATCTCTTCAATCAGCAGTCGATGAGCGTCATCGTGCGTTGATACGGGCTGGCCAAAGTGGTGGCGAACTAATTCAGGGTCGTTGTAAGGCATGCCATAAAACGCCACTTCGCCTTCGTCCGTACTCAAGACAACAGGTTCCACCATCTCTGCAAAATTCGAGATAATGTGTAAACCTGCCCCTTTCATTTGTGAGGAACCAAAACCTAATCGCTGGGCGCCATCATGATTACCGGGTATTAGAATGACGGGTAGCTCAAGTTCGTTGCACACCTGACGGACAAATTCGTTCATCAATTCAATCGCAGCCGTTGGTGGAACCGAGCGGTCATAGATATCACCGGCAATCACCAGAGCGTCAACAGCATTAAATTGTAGGTATTCGATCAATTGAGCCAACACAGCTTTTTGATCGTCCAGAAGAGAAACACTATGGAATTGGCGCCCGAGGTGCCAGTCAGAGGTGTGAAGAAACTTCATTTAAGCCCTGCTTTATTCTTATCGTTTAAGGCAGGATAATACCATTCTGAACCGTCTGCTATCCAGAATGGTATTGCATTTAACTAACTTGGCGCATGCTCTTTACAGAACTTGATCGCTTCATCAAGCAACTCAAGCGCTGATTTGTCACATTCAGGCAAGGCGGCATCACTGCGCCCCAAAGGCGTTACGCGGTCACCCCATTTGATATGGCCCGCTCCCCACGTCAGTCCAGCACCAAATGCGGCCAGTAGTAAGTTATCGCCAGGTTTAACGAATCCTTCCTCCATGGCTTCACATAACGCCAGAGGTACCGTAGCCGCAGACGTATTGCCATATTTGTGGATGTTCACAAACGCTTTTTCCTGACTAATACCAGACAAATCACACAGTGTTTGAATGATGCGAATGTTGGCCTGATGCGGGATCACGACGTCGACATCTTGGGTAGATAGCTTGCTACGCGCAAGTACGTTTTGAGCTGCTGAGCCCATGCCTTTAACCGCGCGTTTAAAGATTTCTTTTCCTACGAAGTTGAATTCCCAATAGCCGCTATCTGCGGCAAAGCGGTCCATTGAAGTACCAAATTTTGGTACAGAGAGAATGTCTCGCCCCTTTGAATCACAACCTAATTGAGCTTGCTGCAACCCAACGGGTTTATCGGTTTTGCTTAGCACGACAGCGCCGGCACCATCACCAAACAACACAGCAGTATCACGCATGGTCCAATCGATATAGAAAGACAGACGCTCTGCACCTATGACCAGAGCATTATTATAGTTACCCGCCTGAATCATACGTGTCGCCGTCTCTAAGCTATAGATAAAACCCGTACACGCCGCATTGAGATCAAACGCCGTTGTTCCAATCATACCAAGGTTCTGAGATACCTTTGATGCAATGTTAGGAATAAGAGAGTCTGGAGAACAGGTCGCGACGATAAGCAAATCAATATCATTCGCCTCAAGACCAGCACATGCTAGCGCATGTTTGGCGGCTACCGTCGACATATCAGACGTATTAACGTGGCTGATGCGACGATTTTCAATACCAGTACGCGTACGAATCCACTCGTCTGAAGTGTCAAGGAATGTACTTAAATCATCGTTGGAGAGCGTGGTTGGCGGCACGCATTTACCCCAACCTGTTATTTCTGCGTAGAATGTTGTCATTCGAAGCCTTTTATTCTTATTTGAGCTAGCGTCTCATTCAATCTGTTCAGTAAGACGGATAGAACTCTTGGGTAAATACTATTTTCAGAGTATAACTAGCGATTATCTGTGGTGTCATCTAATTGCTAAAATAGACGTCACACTTGCGTAGAAAAACACAAACAAGAGAAAAGTCATGTCTACATTCAACACACGCTGCCCTTCTTGCTCTGGCGTAAATCGTGTTCCCAATGAACGAGTATCTGAAAGCCCGAAATGCGGTAAATGCCAATCGGATTTACTCGACGGTGCGCCGATTGAAGGAACCGAACTCAACTTTGATGCTATTTTGAACAGCAGCCAACCGGTTGTCGTCGACTTTTGGGCACCATGGTGTAACCCATGTGTCGGTTTCGCGCCTGTATTTTCTGACGTCGCCAAAGAGCGAGCCAATAACGTTCGATTTGTAAAAATAGATACAGAAAGCCAGCAAAACCTCGCAGCTAAGTATCAAATTAGAAGCATTCCTACTGTCATGGTGTTCAAAGATGGCAAAAGAGTCGATATTATCAATGGCGCCTTACCTAAAGGACAATTTGATCAGTGGCTTAATGACGCTTTAACTAAGTAAAAGAAACAAAACTTTCCGCTTAAAAAAGGCCGCCAGTCGATACGACTAGCGGCCTTTTTTCTATCTACAACTAAAACTCGTATCGAAAAATGATTTTTATCGACACGACTAAAATTATTCGTTTTACCCAATATCAAAATAGCTCCATAGTCGCGCCGAAATACGTTCCATTTAATACACTAACTCAAGAGGCTACGACGTTGGAAAACATTCTTGCTCCTGCACCAAAAGCTCGCATCTCAGTACCTGTTATCGCGCTGGCTCTTTATGCGGTAGCATCAGGCTATTTAATGAGCTTGATCCCATTGATGCTACCGGAATACGGGCTACACAGCTCGTTGGCCAGTTGGTTAGCCAGTGTTTTCTATGCCGGTCTTTTAGTGGGTGCGATTGCGATTGAACCGTTAGTCACTCGATTAGGTCACAAGAGCGCTTTTGTTCTTTGTTTAAGTGTTTTCATCACGACCATTTTCGCGTTGCCGGTATTTACCAACTCAGTGGCATGGATGTGTGCACGCTTTTTGGCCGGTATCTCTGTCGCTGGCGTATTCGTTATTGTCGAGTCATGGTTGCTGCATGGCGACGAAGCGGCCAGAGCAAAACGTCTTGGCCTGTATATGGCGGCATTGTACGGTGGCAGTGCGATTGGCCAATTAGGCATTGGGATATTGGGGGTTAACGGTGGCGTGCCTTTTATTGCTATCTTGACTCTTCTGATTCTCGCTATCGTGGTATTGCTATTTGGAGAAACCGATCAGCCACAATCTGCGCATACGACCAATCTTTCGTTTAAGCAGATCACCAGATTAAGCCATGCTGCCATTGTTGGCTGCATGGTTTCTGGCCTGATTCTTGGCGCGATTTACGGATTAATGCCATTGGAACTCGCGCAGCAAGGTATTGATCATGATGACTTGGGCGGATTGATGGCTCTTATCATTCTTGGTGGCATGGCCGTTCAGCCAGTTGTACCATGGATGTCAAAGTACTTTGGTCGCACTTTATTGATGGCGTTTTTCTGCCTAGTTGGTAGCGCGGCGATTAGCCTAATTATGCTGGACGATAACATTCGCGTTTTAGCGCTTAGTCTATTTCTGCTTGGCGTTGCTGCTTTTGCTTTGTACCCCATCGCA
Organism: Vibrio neptunius; assembly: GCA_019339365.1. Taxonomy (NCBI): domain Bacteria; kingdom Pseudomonadati; phylum Pseudomonadota; class Gammaproteobacteria; order Vibrionales; family Vibrionaceae; genus Vibrio; species Vibrio neptunius. The sequence continues at coordinate 1,751,342 of CP079860.1, forward strand.
ATCAATCTAGGCTGCGATAAGTTGGACTCCCAATACATTGTTTCAGCAACACAAGTCATGCTGTTCAGCTATAGCTTGGGATCGGTTTTCGGCCCAATCATTGCGGGTTGGTACATGTCTGGTGATCATGGATTGATGGGCTACCTGTTCGCGATACTGCTTACAACTTGCCTAACTATGCTCGTTGCTAGCATCAAGACAAAACACCAAGCTATCGCTGGTGAATAAATCAATCACTTCTTTTCCTCTTATGCCGGTTAGATGCCCCCCTAGCCGGCTTTTCGCGTACTGCTCTGCGCTCGTGAACCAAATGGCGAATCGCATGTTACGGAACTGTTCGACAGCATCGCCACGGCTTCTAATGTGTTTGTCACCCACAAAGCGAAGGAAACCTTCCGTGTTGTAGAGTGACTGAATAAAATCTGCATCTCCTTCATTACGCAAGCGCAATTTCAAACCACGAGTGTCAAGATTCTCCATATCAGTTACTTACGTATTACTCAGGTAAATGGTGAGCTTACCACCTACACTTAACGTAGAAAGTGATTGAGGTTTAGAAGCTCAATTGTTGTTTCACGGAGGCCAATTATGCGCTGTTTGATTCTCATTTTACTGCTTATTCAGAGTATTGGGCTTGCGTGGAGTTACCCCGCTTACTCACCCAAATGGGCTCATAGAAGCGTCATTTACTTCGCACCGACCAATGACGAACATGTGAAGCAGTTTTTACTTGAGACCCTAATCAATGAATGCGAACTTTCCGACCGAGACGTTATCACTTTAGTCGTCACTCAAGATGGGTTTACCATTCCCTCTTGGGTCAAGAACGAGTTTAACTTACTCAGTATGTTTAGAGTTTATGATGTTGAACCAGGTACACATACCGCAATATTGATTGGAAAAGACGGTTCAGAAAAGTTGCGTTGGGGCAAAGCAACAGATTGGGAAAACATTAAACAAACCATTGATCGTATGCCAATGCGTCAGCGCGAAATAAAGCAGAGGCCAAGCCCCTGCTCTGCATAATTAAATGAAAAACAAACACCAGTCGCCCACTTTTTTTCACTGGGTTCACTCGCCCAACTTCAAACTCAAGTTGACAGGTCAGCACCATTGTTTTTTCACGTTACCCACTGATAGCCGTTGTGGCTCGCTTTCGTAGACATCTCAAAAGGTTAACGTTCCAATGCGAGGGCGTTAATTCATAATAATGTAATATGCTGATGTTAATTTTCTACTCAAAAATTACCCCTCTGATAGGAATTTAGTCTTTGATTATTAAAAAGCAAAAGCGATTTATTTAAATGAAACCACTCTAATAACCATATTTAAAATGCAGGTATACAACTATTTAAAACACTTGTTTAATTCATGGACTAATAAAAAAATTAAAAAATAATATTTCTATCACTTAAAGGTTTTCTTATAAACAAATGCAACTACCGAGACCTTTATTTTCAAAGCCTGCCATTTATTTAACGTTTACTAATTTATATATTACTAAAATCAATGAGAACAAACATTGCTCAGAAAATTACATTTAATGTGATCTATAGCGCATTCTAATTAATTACATTGCTATAGATTTATCCAAAAAATAAAAGGAGATAATTAAACAAACGACTAAAGGTTGATATTTTCAAACAACACAGCTTGCTAGAAATATAAAACTCTCCCCTTCAGTTACTTATAAAGGCTTTTAATGTCAGGGTTGAGTACAAATAAAAATAAGGTATTAGAATGAAAAAAATAAAACAGCCACTTCTGTTATCAACACTTTGCTTGAGCTTGATCACGGCCGGTGTTCACGCTTCTACATCCTATCAGGCACTGTCTCCAAATTCTGCTGAACAGCAAATCGGCCAGATCAGTTATGACACCATTCTGGGTGAGAATGGTGCCTTTATCGATTTAGAGACTGATGAGTTCGTTTTAAATCAAAAAGAGTGGTTCCAGATTCAAACCTATGTTGAAGGTGCTTTGTCATTGCCAATTACAGAGGCGAGCATGAAATCAGCATTTGATATCGCTGACGATGTACCGTTTTCAAACTTCAAAGCCCTGGTGGAGCAATACGGCAAAGTCCACGCAGAAGCGTTTTACTGGAAACAGGACCTTTACCCAGACATTGTCGATTTAGCTTTGTCTCTATCCAATTATAACGATATTCAGAAGTACATGATTAACCCTCTGAGCGATCAACTGACTGTCATCCTCAACAAGTCTTTTTCTCCTCTACCCGCAGATGTTCAGGCAGTTGAGCAAGCACGCCAGCTTTCTATTGCGTATTTAAACGCTTTAAAAAACTTCTCAGTTAATAATCAACAGAAGGTGCAAAAAGCCAGTGAAGACTTGCTGACGTTCGCTACCAAAATTGAAGAGCAGAAGTTGCAATTAGATGTATTAAAAAGCACTCACAGTGGTTATTTGGAAGATGATGGCAGCGAACTACAACAACGAGTGAATGACCTCAACAATCGTATCGACCAACTCAATAAAGATTACTCTCACTATGTGACTGTTGCCGCAACAGCCGTGACTTACGCTTGGTTCCCTGCTGTCGCTATTCCTATCATGGGTGTTTATGGTGACAAAGCAGAGAAGGCAAGAAAACTCCGTAACCAGCTTCAGGATGAAGCAAAGGTACTTGAGGCCCAGCTGTCTACCACTCAAAAGGTCTATAACTCTTACACTCGTTCAACAGAAAGCATCAAGATCATTTCAAGCAAAATCGAAAATGCGATCCCTTATGTGAACAAGCTAAAGCTTCACTGGCAGAAGATGAATAACGACTTCGATTCGTTAATCGTCGCGCTTGAAGCCGCGGAGTCAAATGCTGAAATTCTGCAATCTAATGCGGTTCTGGCCGCAGCTGGAGCAATGGCAAACACCGCAGTTGCAGAACAAAACTGGAACACTATCAGCGAAAAAGCGAAAACATTCGCTAACAACGCGTACATTCAAAAAGCCGAATAGTCCTATTCCGGTATAAACCCATAACGGGATTCAGTCCCTAAACCCCTTCCCCACCCTCGCTTATGCGCTGGGTGCGGGAAAGCCTACCCAAAATCTTTATTGGGTAGCACCTCATAAGGAAATAAAAATGAAAAAAATCCTTACACTTGCTGTGACCACAGCAATATCAAATGGGGTTATGGCCTCAGATTGGCTCGACATTAATAACCTACCTGCAAACACACAATACCCAGCGTGGCTTGATAGCCCGTACTCAAAAACAGACTCAGTCACTCGTTCAACATCTGATCTGTATATCAATCTTAAGCAATGGATAACACAGCAAAACCTGTATCAAACTAAACCAACCCAACTCTTTATTTTTGCTGACACAATCGACGTGACCGACAACTTCAACCTGGTGATGAACAACCAGAGCATTGTTATCTTTGCACGTAAGATTGTTGGTAATGGCACCCCTACTTTCGTCCTTGGCCAACAAGGCGCGGCGGCTTCCATTACGGTAATCGCAGAGGAAATGGAAACGCCGTTTAATGTACTCGCTTTCACCCCAGAGGGAGGCGTTACTGCCGACACAATTGGAACCAGCGAGAATACGGGCACTTCCATCATTCTCTCTGGCGAGCATTACATCAAACAACAGCTAACCGATGATCTTGCCGCCAACTTTCAGCTAGCAAAATCGCAATTTTCTGACATTGTAAACCGTTCATTCGACATGGCTCTCAGCCTATATGACGAACAGCCGCAGACCAGTCTAGCCTTACTGAACTGGGTTGAACGCAGCATGCGCAATGCAGGCGCGACAGTGTCCGATGACCCATTACTGACGGATCTCTACTTGCAAACTGTTGCGTTCAAACAGTTTACCGATTTGAGTAGTCGGTCGGATAACTTCGTACCTTATCTTGACCGCTCGCTGTATCAGGAAAAATACAGAGCGTATCTCAATGCCATGATTGCTTTTGAACAAAAGCGAGATATTGTGACAAGCCGAAATACTCAGGTCGAAGATAAAATTGAAAACGCTCAGCTTGCTCTGGGCAATATCGAAGACGTCCTGCAATCTCAGAATGCTGTTGTCGAGCAGTCAGAGCAGAATATCTCCAAGCTGATTGATAGTGTCTCTGAGGTGGAAAGTCAGTATAAAACTCAGGAGCTTACAGCACTCAGTGCTCGTAGTAACTACCTGTATGGTGTTGAGGTATGGAAAACTCAACAGCAGCTTAACGCGGCGTTAGCGATATTCAAAGCAATCGCAGAAATTGGTAGTGCAGTGAGCGGTGTCTTCACGGGAAACTTATCAGGGATTAACGATGTGACGGAGCAGCTGGCTAAAACTCCCGAAGCCCTTGATAAAGCGAAAAATCTGGTAACTAACGTTAAAAATGTAACAGGGATTATCGACAATATAACCAAAACCGTCGCCGGGATTGCTTCCTTGACCAACGAAGTAAAGTCGACAATTAGGATGCAACGTATCTCAGAGAAAATGGATTCTTTCGATTTCGCGGTGCCATCTTTGAGTGAAAGTAACTTAGCTTGGGATCTTATGATCGCAGAGGTTAGGAGCAATCTACGATACGCGGATTCTCTTGGCATTAGAGGGGCACGCGTATATCTACTTGAGTTAGAAAAGCAAGTCTTACTAGGAAAAGCAATCAATGCTTCTCAGCTAAACCTAGTACAAGAGCAAGCGAAACTGGTCGATCTCCTGTTAACACGCAAAGTGACCATTAACCAGAAAGAGCGCCTGAATCATCTGATTGCAAATGCAAACCAAGATAGTGACGCACTGAAAAAAGTAGAACAGGAATTATCTCGCGTTTCATTGCACTTTAAACGTCCTATGTATGTAGCGCTTTCAAATTACGTTGCAGCCTACGAATATTGGGCACTGAAAAAAAAGCGATATCAAACCCAGCCTGAGCAAGTCCTATCTAGATTATCAATTTGATTTAGCGGCGATTGAAAACGAGTATGTCAATGCACTAAATCGTTTCCAACCTGCGCCACAGGACTTCAACATCGATAACTTTGTCATTGACGATACGAAACAAATTGAAGCTCTAGCTAAGACGGGAGAGTTTAACTTCAACATCCCACTTGAACAATCACAGTTTTGTGCGTTTGATCGAGTCAGACTCGACAAGATCCGCGTCTTCTTTGAGGGTGAGAATCTTCCTTATGGGAAGCAGTTCAATCTGACGATTTCAAATGGTGGCAACTATTACGATAGATTTGGACAAGAGGAATTCAAGTTTAGTGCTAATCCAATAACAAGAGCATTCTACTACCGTCTCGATGATGCGTTAAGCAACCAGGTCAGTATCATCACAGACGGGGCTTTGTCGAATAAATTCGCTTATGCCTACTTTGAGCCAACTCCCTTTACGAGCTGGAACGTAGCTCTCAATAACTTTGATCACAATAACGCAGACAGCAATCAGTACCTTCATTCTGTCAAACGTTTAAGAATTGAGTTTTCTGGCAGCGGCATACCAAACGGAAGAGGTTGTTCAAACTGAGGAGAATAGAGGCAATCATTAAAAAATCACTATCTGAAATGATTTTTCGATACGCAGATACAAAAAAACCAGCCAGAGCTGGTTACTGTATTCTCGTAGAGAATGGAGGCGCGTCCCGGAGTCGAACCGAGGTCCACGGATTTGCAATCCGCTGCATAGCCACTCTGCCAACGCGCCTCATTTTTTAGATGGTGCCCCGGGCCGGACTTGAACCGGCACAGCGCGAACGCCGAGGGATTTTAAATCCCTTGTGTCTACCAATTCCACCACCAGGGCAACGCAATCATGCGATGGTAACACCATCTCTCATCGGACTTCGCCGTGAGAACGAGGCGTACTTTAACGGATTGAGATTTAAGGTCAATAGAAATTTTGTCTTTTTTATTCAACCGGTTAAAATCCAAACTCCGCGGTACAATTGGCGATCATTTTGCACAAAAGATGCCCGTCATATTTGTTTTTTAAAACGCACTAAAAATAACATCAAGTGTTCAGAACTTGCTAAACCATGCTGATAATGGGACACCACGCGGCAAAGTTACCAAAGCGACTCACATCGAAATGGCAACAGGTCAGTAAACACTACCTATTTTGTGTCCAGTAGATAACGAAGTTTTTGCGAGGTAGGCTTCGAGTAAAAGGGGCGAAAAATAAAGTAAAGCAATCGCCAATGATGAACTCGTGATTAAACCTTTATGCAGTATGTATTTTTACCTTAAAAAATTAAGGCGTTGATTAAACAAGAGAATGAGATATTGATTAGAAATGTTACAAGAATAGAAGAAAAAAGAATGGAGGCGCGTCCCGGAGTCGAACCGAGGTCCACGGATTTGCAATCCGCTGCATAGCCACTCTGCCAACGCGCCTTTTCTTTTAACGCTTTAGTTACCCACCGCTGCGTTCGATGCACACTTTACGGATTGAGCAATGAGAGTCAAATAAAAATACCTAATTGCGGATTGATTGCTGATATTTAAATCAAATGGTTGATTAATTGATCTAACTGCAACGTTTGGTGTCACTCAACTCTAGTCGAAGCCCAATATTACTCTTTGTGCCTTTGGCAATTTACTGACAATCAGCGCATAAGAACGTTCGCAAAGATCCTGAATCAAGCCATCTTCAGCGTCACCAGGATAATACACGGTCACCCAATGCTTTTTATTAGTGTGATACCCAGGGGTGATGTCTGCGAATTGGGATGTCAGAACTTCACCATCTGCGGGCTTTACTTTCACTGTGACGTATTCACGCCCTTCCCTCATCGACAGAATAGCAAACATTTTGTCTCGCACTTTATAGACGCGCGCTTCAGGGCCAAAAGGATAACTAGACTCTACGCTCATAAAGGTGTCTAGATAATCAGAAAGCTGTTTGTTGTCCATTGTCGTTTACCCACATAAAAAGGAGCGCTAACGCCCCTCAGTTAATCACTTAGCAACAAGTGCTTCTGATTCAAATTCAATACCTTGCCAGCCAAACTTAATAAAGTTGCGGATATTGGCGTGATCTTCTCCATCTGGGTTCTGAAGCACGTCTTCACGATAAAAACGACCAAAGCACGCTAATGTGTCCTGTTCAGACAGTAGATTCAACTGAGCGAACGCGAATATCTTGCACGAACCATTATTCTGGTTAGCTGCATTGTTTGTTTCTCCATTGATGAATGCCGTTGGGATAAACTCATAATTCGCGTCTATTGCAGCCATGGTTTGCTCAAACTCTACCTCAGTTGGATTGTGGTTCAACTGCTCTATAAATTCACCTAGTTTCATTTTTTACTCCCGTTCAAACAGAGTAAGTCTATGATATTGCTCTTCAATACAAAAGGTGCTTTTGAGTAAAATCTCTATGATGGCGCTCATTATTAAACTCAAGCAACATCATGCTAGGAATCGTTCATGGTCAACACACAACAGTATTTCATTGAGTCAGACAATTCAACGACTATCAAAGTGGTAGGAAACAGTTAATCGACTGGCGCTGCAGCGGTAGCCATCGTCGAGTTAAGAAATAAAAGGCCGACGTCCTGTGAGTCGGCCAATTGCCTATGATCAATACTTGAATTGTGACACTGCTTCATTGAGCTGCTCAGCTTGAGAAGATAAACCTTGCAACACATGGTCCACATCACTGACCTGACTAGACACAGCAGAAGATGCGTCCGCAATTGAGGTAATACTGCCACTGATTTCGTCGGTTACCGCTTTTTGCTCCTCGGTTGCAGCAGCGATTTGTATGTTCATCTCATTCAGGTCATTAAGCATAGTGACTATCTGCTCAAGCATACCTGCATTTTGCTCACACGTATCCACCCCTTGCAACACCGTTCCATTGGCATTTTCAATACTGTTTGAAACTTCATTGGTTTCACGCTGTAACGCTTCGATTTTTTCACGAATTTCTTCCGTTGATGACTGAGTTCGACCAGCAAGAGAACGAACTTCATCTGCCACAACCGCAAACCCACGTCCCTGTTCACCCGCACGCGCCGCCTCAATAGCGGCATTGAGCGCCAATAGGTTTGTTTGCTCGGCAATTCCTTGAATCACATCGAGAACCTCCGCAATCGAGTTACTTTCGTTGTGCAAACGCCCAATCGCCTCAACAGCGGTTTTCATCTCTTCATTGAGACGAGAAATCTCGTTGCCGAGATCACGGCCTACTCCGACGCCCTCACTGCCTTTATCATTGGCATTCTTCACAAACTCAGCAGCTCGGCTGGCAAACTGAGCCACTTCAGAGATAGAGGCACTCATTTGATTAACAGCGGTAGCGACAGACTCAGTTCTTCGGTTCTGGTCTTGGACAGCATCACGAGCACTGTTCATATTGCCGGTCATACTGTGCGTATTGTGGTTCAGATTCTCGGTTGCTTCAGCGAATTTTCGTATAATATCCTGCAAATGAGAAAACAGAGAATTGAGCGAAACAGACAAATCTGTCATTTCATCTTTGCCCTCGACCGTTAACCTTTCGGTCAGATCATTTTCTCTACTTATTCGTTGAATTTTCTCACTTGCCACACGGATTGGTTTTGCAATACTGTTGCCAAGAAAGTACGAAACACAGACAGCAGCAATTACGCCGACAATAATACTGGTTAACACAGTAACAATCTTCGTCTGGACCAGTGCGTCAAGGTCAGCGAAAGCTTCCGCTTTATCTATCTCTGTCACAATTGCCCATTGCAAGCCCGCAGCATCTAAAGGTGAATAGGCTGACAACACTTCTATACCGCGGTAATCCCGAATCACCTCAGAACCACTTTGCCCGCGAAGCGCCGCTTTACACTTGCCGTATTAACGCTCTGTCGACCAATCGCTGAAGATTTGCCTTGTATCTGTTCCATAACACCTTGCGGTACACCTAATGCTTTAAGCTCTTCAAAATAAAGTTCGGGTTCTTCAAGCAGAAAACGGGATTCACTGCGTAGCAAGTTATCTGGACCAACGAGATAGGTTTCGCCAGAGTTGCCCAATCCCGCATAACGCCAGTTTTCACCAAAAGTCATAATGCTATTTATCTCATCTACAGGCATCTGAAAGATGAGAACACCAATGGTTTGGTTATCAATCTTTATCGGTGTGGAGATAAATGAAGCAGCAGCCTCATAGGAAGGGAAATAAGGGGCGAAATCTTCAAGATGGTACTGAGTTGCACTTTTACCTAGCGCATTTTTAAACGCGTTAGCAATACCACTACCTGCATAAGGACCAGAGTTCAAGTTTGTCGCATAATCCAGTTCTTTGAAAACCGAATAAACGACGTTTCCATTTGTGTCGACGAGAAAAATATCATAATAGCCAAACTCTTCCAGAAATCCTTTGATGCTTGGATGATATTTGCTGTGCACTTGGTCGTATTCAGTCCCTAGCGAATCAACCATCATCTTGTGTTTCTCGCCAAGTGGATTGGGGTTAACCCCAATATAACGCGCCTGTAGAGCCTTGGCTCTGGGAGACAGCATATTGAGCTTTTGTAACGCATTCGCTGAGTCACCACCGTTAACCGTTCGATAATTCATTCCAAAACTGGAGGTGTAATAATTCGAAAGTGTCGACAGATCAGTAGCGCTGACCGAATCGACGGGATAACGCTCAAACGTATCTTTGAACGCGATCATCGCATCTCTCACACCAATAGAATGAGCGGTGGTCAATAACTGTCCCCTAATAAGCTGAAAGTAATTCTCTATCTCACTTCTCTTGTTTTCTCGAATGGAAGTCAATTGACTTGTAGCGCGCTGATAGAGCGCTTGCTCCGACAAATCAGATGCCTTCCACCCAACAAAAGTTCCTGTCGAGATAATAGCGATACTGCACAATAGGGTTGAAGCCAAAACTATTTTAGTGGCAATCTTCATAACCAAACCTCTTCGCAGAGAGTCCTTCTCCGCTTCTGTTTATTCAGAAGAATTTTGCCAACAGACGTACGATTTATATGCACTTAGTGATGTAATTGTAATCATAAATAAATAAACTTTCGATTTATATCACAAAAAATTTGCAATCATGGCGGCAACCTGAAAAGGTCGGCTCACTAACCAAATGAAAACAAATATGAATAATCTAAATATTTCCCCTGTTTAGCGTTAGAAAAATCCAGTATGACCTGTCATTTCACATAGTCTGATTAGAACAGACAGTAATTGATAATTGATAATTGATTCAATCAGTTGTCAGGTATCCACTTCGAACAGAGATAAATTTGGACAACAAAACTGCGCACTCTCGGCCAACTTTGACTCTGCTTTTGGCATCAAAAAGAAGTCATTTCGATAATTTTTGCAAAAATTCCAGATAATATTCTTGTAAAATTCCTTAATTCGATAGTGAATATTGTCATGTTTGGTCATTTTCAATTGAAAAACCAGCACTTTTCATCTGTTTTTTAACCTTTGTAAGAAATAGTTTACTCCTGAAAAATGGCTCAGATCAGGCGAAATTTAACAAATTGGTTACACTTAGATTAACTGGTAAAACCGACATTCATCACTGGTTTGTTTAGCTTTAACAGTGTGATAAATCATTTATGACAAATTCTACAGAATAGTATTTCATATTAACAGAAAACTCAGAATGTCATAAATAGAGGTTTGCCCGGAGGATGTTAATTAATTGCTGCCATAGAATGCAGAGCAACAAGGAGCTTGAGATGAACGTTCAGGCCTTACCCATGAATCGATTTCTCGATCATCATGGTCAAGTCGTTAAACCACTTCCTGAGTGGGCCGATGCTAAAACACTGAAAAGTTCTACTGCGACATGGTTGTCGCACGCACCTACGACAACAAAGCTGTCGCCTTACAAAGAACAGGAAAGCTAGGAACCTACCCTTCACACTTAGGAGCAGAGGCGTTTGGAATTGCCATAGGCCACGCCCTTCGTGTACAAGACGTCTTCATCCCTTATTACCGTGATATGCCTGCTATGTGGGTCCGCGGTATAGGTATGGAAAAAAAATCTTCAATATTGGGGGAGGTGATGAGCGGGGTAGCGATTTCTGTCCAGATGAAAACAATCTAACATGCCGAGACTTACCTTTCTGCGTTCCTATAGCGACGCAATGCACCCACGCCGTTGGCGTCGCTGCAGCATTGAAAATTGAAGGCGACCGCAATGCTGCGCTCGTCACTTGTGGCGATGGTGCAACTTCCAAGGGAGATTTCCTTGAGTCTGTCAATTGCGCGGGTACCTGGAACATCCCACTTGTGTTTGTCGTCAACAACAACCAGTGGGCCATCTCCGTACCACGATCACTGCAGTGTGCGGCTGATTTTCTCTCCGAGAAAGCCAGTGGAGCTGGAATCCCTGGCATCACTGTCGATGGTAATGATGTCATCGCCATGTACGATGCAGTGTCAACAGCACTAGACCGAGCGAGAAAAGGCAAAGGGGCAACCCTCATTGAAGCGGTAAGCTACCGACTCAGTGACCATACCACCGCCGATGACGCTAGCCGCTATCGTAGCAAAGATGAGCTCAATCAGGCGTGGCAATATGAACCCATTCTTAGGCTAAAAAACTACCTTATTGATCAAGGACACTGGTCTGAAGAAGAAGAGCAAGCCCTACTCCTGCAAGCCAAAGCTGAAGTCGAAAAAGCGGTCGAACGTTATCTTAACTTACCGCCTCAAGCACCTGAGTCTGCTTTTGATTACTTATATGAATCCCCAGTCACAGAGCTAAACAAGCAAAGAGACGAACTGATCAACAAAGCGATGCGAATGCAGGGAGGCAAAAATGTCTGAGATTACACTAGTTGAAGCAGTAAACCTCGCCTTGCACCATGAAATGAGCAAGGATCCCAAGGTCGTTTTACTGGGGGAGGATGTCGGTGACAATGGTGGTGTCTTTCGCGCTACAGTTGGCCTAAAAGAAAAATTCGGTTTCAAGCGGGTTATCGACACACCTCTTGCAGAAGCGCTTATCGGCGGGGTCAGTGTTGGTATGGCCACTCAGGGGCTACGTCCTGTGGCGGAGTTTCAATTCCAAGGGTTTGTTTTCCCAGCTATGGAACATCTAATGTGTCACGCTGCACGTATACGCAACCGGACACGTGGGCGTTTAACCTGTCCAGCCGTTTTCCGAGCCCCGTTTGGTGGCGGTATCCATGCACCGGAACACCACTCGGAGAGTATCGAGGCTCTTTTTGCCCATATTCCTGGCTTTCGAGTAGTGATTCCTTCTTCTCCACAACGTGCCTACGGACTGCTGTTGGCCGCAATCCGCAGTAACGATCCAGTCATGTTTTTTGAACCAAAACGTATTTATCGCACAGTGAAATCTAATGTCATTGATAATGGTGAGGCACTTCCTCTGGACAGCTGCTTTACGTTACGCAAAGGACGCGATGTCACTTTAGTGACGTGGGGGGCTTGCGTAGTTGAGTCACTGCAAGCAGCACAAGCTCTCTCTGAACAGGGTATTGAAGCTGAAGTGATTGATTTAGCCAGCATCAAGCCTATCGACATGGATACTATTCTGAAATCCCTAGACAAAACAGGTCGCTTACTTGTCGTCCATGAAGCGAGTAAAACCTGCGGGGTTGGTGCAGAGATCATCGCTCGAGCAGCTGAACATGCGATGTGTACTCTCAAAGCGCCACCGAAACGTGTCACAGGCATGGACACGGTTATGCCTTACTATCGAAATGAAGACTATTTTATGATTCAGGAAGAAGACATTGTTATTGCAGCAAAAAGAACTCGTGGAGGGATGGAAATGAGATCATTTTTACTGCCAGATCTTGGTGAAGGACTTGCAGAGTCGGAAATAGTGCAATGGCACGTCAATGTCGGTGACATGGTGGAAGTTGACCAGATCATTTTGACCGTTGAGACCGCAAAAGCCGTCGTCGAAGTGCCCGCACCATACAGTGGTAAGATAGTCAGTCGCCATGGCGAAGAAGGCGATGTGATCAATATTGGTAGCCTTTTACTTGAAATCGAGCAAGAAGGTACTGCACAAAAATCAGAATCAAAGCAAAAAGATGCTGCTACGGTCGTGGGCAACGTATCAAGTCAAACTCACCAAGTCGATGTTGATGATTTTTTGGATCGGCGCTTCACACAATACTAGCGAAGGTTCACCCGTCACGGCTATGCCTTCAGCTCGTTTGCTCGCCAAGAAGTTGGGAGTGAACCTTCTTCAAGTAGAAGGTAGTGGTCATGGTGGCCTGATCACCGACGCCGACATTTATGAAGAGGCAGGTAAGCAACAACCAGGAACTGAAGTGCTCAAAGGTGCGCGTCGAACCATGGCTGGCACCATGGCTGAATCGCATCACAACGTCGCTTCTGTCACCATTACAGAAGAAGCCCTGTTGGAAAACTGGAATAAAGGCGAAGACATTTCTGGGCGTCTCATCCAGGCCGTTGTATATGCATGTGAACAAGAGCCAGCACTCAATGCTTGGTTTGATGCTGAAACTATGACTCGCTGTGTGCATAGTACGGTGAACATAGGCATTGCTGTCGACAGCAGTCATGGGTTATATGTGCCTGTTTTACGAAACGCTAACGAAGTAAAAACGGAAGACATACGCTCTTGGCTCAATGAGACAGTGACTGGCATCCGTGACCGTAAAATCGGACGTGAACAATTACAGCACGCAACGATTACACTCTCTAACTTTGGTGCGATTGCAGGTATCTACGCGACGCCGGTGGTCTCCCCACCTCAGGTCGCTATTGTCGGTGCAGGACGTATCATTGAAAAAGTGGTGATGCGAAATAATGAAGCCGTGGCAGTGAAAGCCATGCCTCTCTCTGTCACCTTTGATCATAGAGCTTGTACAGGCGGCGAAGCCGCTCGTTTTACCAAGCGACTGGTCGAGCACTTGGAGAAGAAGTTGAACTAAGTTCTCGCCGTAACCCGGTCACGGCCATTTTCCTTAGCGTTATAGAGTGCCCGATCTGCGCGCTCTATGACGCTTTTCCAATCATCATCCCCATTGAACTCGGTGACACCAAAGCTTGCCGTACAAGACTCAACGTTCGTCGGCAACATCCTTGCTCTTTTTATTGCTTCTCGGAGTTTCTCAGCAACAATCATAGCGTTATCAATATCAGTATTAGGCAAGAGTACCAAGAACTCCTCACCGCCATAGCGAAAACTTAAGTCATCTTTTCGGGTTTGCAGGATTAATAACTTACCCGTTGTGCGTAACACACGATCCCCTGCCTGGTGACCGTAGGTATCGTTCACTTTTTTAAAATGATCAATATCAAGCAGTAACACAGACAGCGGCTGCCTGTGCCGGCTTGATCTGGCTAACTCTTTTGGCAGTAATTCTTCCAACGCTCGACGATTATAAAGCTGAGTCAACTCATCCTTGATCGACGTATCATAAATCGTCGCGACGAGTCGCCCAGTAAGCATCCACGTCACTGAAAATCCGACAAAAACAATCATCAGCAATGTGCTAACAAACGCCAACTGATGTGCAATACCCGAAATCATGAAATCGTCAATCCGTTGTTCAAACAGCGTCCAAGTGAAGCGAAATACATTGTAGCTACCCTGAGTCGCTAGCCCAAACGAGAGCAAAAATTTGGAGGGAGTAATATCTGTGCTATGACCTTTTTGATTGGCAAATATCGCAATAAAACACAAACTAGAAACATAAATGGTCATCAAAATGACACGCGCATTAGTCGACGGCATAAAAAACGTAAAATAGGTCAGTCCGATGACCAATATCGGAAAACTGTAGAAGCCGACATTCGCGATGACCCGAGGGAACCGCCTAAACTGGCATACGCCCAGTAATAAAATGATGTAACTAAAAGCCATCAAGGAGTTGGCGAGTATCTTGGAAACCCAGTGAGTAATTTGGTTGCCAAAACTCAAGAGAAGAAAACTGATGGAGAGCAGCAGAAGCGCAGAGGCAATCGTGCTGATCCCTCTAACGGTAGGCTGAAGTTGTTGAATCAATAACAACCCTATGCAATAGCACAAAGACAACAAAACACAGATGATGGACAAGGTAGTGATATCTAAGTGTATGCCCATAGAGCCTCTCCCACTATGCAGCTAATAGCTACAGTTTAGGAGAGATATCGGTTATTTACTTATAAAAACGCCCACTCAATGAGCAGGCGTTCTGTTTGGGTTTTAGATAGCACTGGTTAGCTCTGGTAAAATTTCAAACAAGTCTCCAACCAAACCGTAGTCGGCAATCTGAAATATTGGCGCTTCTGGATCACTATTGATAGCCACAATTACCTTAGAGTCTTTCATCCCTGCCAAATGTTGAATTGCTCCCGAAATCCCAACAGCAATGTAAAGCTCCGGTGCAACGATTTTACCTGTCTGTCCAACCTGAAGATCATTCGATACAAACCCCGCATCCACAGCGGCACGAGACGCACCGATGGCACCACCCAACTTGTCAGCAAGTTGCTCGACCATGACAAAGTTCTCTTTACTACCTAACCCACGCCCACCAGACACAACCACTCTTGCCGCTGGCAAATCAGGGCGACTACTTTGTGTTTTTTGGCGGTCGACCAGTTCAGAAAGTGCATTGCCTATGTTGATATCAACCGGTTTGATTATGGCTGATGAGCTGTCATCTATGTCTGCTAAGTCAAACGCAGAGCTGCGAATAGTGATAACTTTGATTCTATCTGATGATCTTACTCTAGCCAGCGCATTACCGGCGTAAATAGGTCTTATGACGGTGTCCTCTGATTCTATCGAGACCACATCCGATAGCTGACCAACGTCGAGCAAAGCTGCGACTCTAGGCATCAGGTTTTTGCCAAACGTGGTCGCAGGAGCCAGAACATGCGTGAAATCGGCCGCAATCTGTTGTACCAGCAACGCGCAGTTTTCAGCCAGCTGGTTTTGATAGATTTCAGAATCCGCCACCAGCACCTCTTTTTACCAGCCCAACTTTAGCGACCTGCTCAACCACTGACTGGCAATCTCCCCCAACCACAAGCGCGCTCACTTCAGTGCTCAATGAAGCGGCCGCTGACAAGGTTTTCAAAGTATCTGCTATTAAGGATTGGTTATCGTGCTCGACGATGACTAACGTTTTTGCATTCATATTCATTCCTCTCACAATACCTTGGCTTCATTCTTAAGCTTGTCGACCAGTTCGCTCACGCTGGACACCATTTCTCCTGATGAACGCTCAGCAGGTGCCATCACTTCGATAATTTCATGGCTGTGTTTCAGCTCGATTCCCAGATCCGCTGCTGAGATAACGTCCAATGGTTTTTTTCTTTGCTCTCATAATATTGGGCAGTGAAGCATAACGTGGTTCATTAAGACGCAAATCGGTACTGATAACCGCAGGCATGGTCATCTTGACCGTTTCCAAACCGCCGTCAACTTCTCGTGTCACGCTTACCTGATCACCTTCCACCTTCACATGCGATGCAAACGTACCTTGTGGTCGTTCCGTCAATGCAGCCAGCATTTGTGCAACCTGATTGTTGTCTGTATCGATAGACTGTTTACCAACCAGAACAATACCCGGTTTTTCTTGTTCCATTAACGATTTGAGCAACTTGGCGACAACCAAAGGCTCAGGTGACACATCCGTTTCAACGTGAATCGCTCTGTCTGCCCCTAACGCGAGTGCGCCTCTTAAATTCTCCTGACTCGCAGCATCACCAATAGAGGCCACAATCACTTCTTGAGCAACGCCTGCCTCTTTCAAGCGCACCGCCTCCTCCACTGCAATTTCACAAAAGGGATTCATCGACATTTTGACATTATTGGTTTCCACACCACTGCCATCACTCTTCACCCTCACCTTCACATAAGGATCAATCACTCGCTTTATGGCTACTAGTACTTTCACATCTCCTCCTTGGTGCTAACAGCATTTTTCACAACGATTACAATTGGATAACTCATCGTCTTATGTACAGTTCACTCATTCTAATGAGCGGCTTAATATCTCGTTAAACCTGTTTCATGTCGGATTTTTTGCCTATACTCAGCTTAGTAAAGTTTACGTTTACGTCAACTGCACTATAGTTATGTATAAGATTTAATTGGCAAGGTAGGTTTACACCATGGAAAGAGAATGTATGGAGTTTGATGTCGTCGTCGTTGGAGCGGGCCCTGCGGGGTTATCCACCGCAATCAAACTTGCCCAGCTCAGCAAAATCAAACAATTACCTCTATCAATCTGTGTTGTTGAAAAAGGGGCTGAAGTCGGTGCACATATACTCTCAGGGGCCGTATTCGAAACGAGAGCACTGGATGAACTTTTCCCAGACTGGAAATCTCTTGGCGCACCGGTCAACAACCCGGTCACTCATGACGAGTTCATATACATGACGACAGCAAGCAATCACATAAAAATGCCTGCATTTGCAACGCCCAAACTGATGCACAACAGCTCAGACAATCATGTCATCAGTCTGTCTAATCTATGCCGTTGGCTCGGACAAAAAGCAGAAGAGCTAGAGATTGAAGTCTATCCTGGCTTTGCGGCCGCGAGTATCAATTATGATCAATCTGGAGCGGTGACCGGCATCAACACATCAGATATGGGGCTGGATAAAGCCGGTGAGCAAAAAGCCCACCTTCGAGGCAGGCATTGAGTTAAAAGCCAAATATACCGTCTTTGCTGAGGGCGCACGTGGCCATCTCGGTAAACAATTGATCGACAAATTCAATCTAAATGAAGGTCGCCAGCCACAACACTATGCACTTGGATTGAAAGAAATCTGGCAGCTGCCCGAAGACAGCGCAATCCATCAAGCAGGCAGTGTCCTCCACGGTGCTGGCTGGCCTCTAAACGAATCAGATTCTAGTGGCGGCAGTTTCCTTTACCATCTAGAAAATCATCAAGTTGTTGTCGGGCTGATCATTGATTTGAACTATTCGAACCCTTACCTCAGCCCATTTGATGAGTTTCAACGTTTTAAGCACCACCCTGCGATTAAACAATATCTCGAAGACGGTGAACGGATTTCCTATGGCGCTAGAGCTATCGCTAAAGGCGGCTTTGACTCATTACCTAAACAGCAGTTCCCGGGCGGGCTGTTGATTGGGTGTGACGCAGGCACGCTAAATTCAGGAAAAATTAAAGGCAGTCACACTGCAATGAAATCAGGTATGCTTGCCGCAGAAGCCATATTCTCGGCCCTTGAGGCAAGTGAGACCCAGCAGGAACCAGATTACCAGAGTCTGTTCGAATCATCATGGCTCTATGAGGAACTGAAACAAAGCCGCAATTTTGCGTCTTCAATCCATAAATACGGTGCCGTGCTAGGAGGTGCACTCGCAACGTTCGAACAAAATATCTGGCAGCCTCTGTTTAACAAGGGGTACCATGGACGATATCAGACCCGAAGGCTGATCACCTTTCCATGAAGGAAATCTCGCAATGCAACGCGATTGATTACCCTAAGCCTGATGGAAAGTTGAGCTTTGATAAACCTTCTTCTGTTTACCTCTCTGGGACACAGCATGAAGAGAACCAGCCCTGTCACCTTATCATTAACAATGACAGCATTCCGATTAAGAATCACCTCCCTCTCTATGATGAACCGAGTCAACGTTACTGCCCAGCGGGTGTTTACGAGATTGTGACCCTTGATAATGCGCCCAAGTTGCAGATAAATGCCGCCAATTGTCTCCATTGCAAAACCTGCGATATAAAAAGATCCTTCGCAAAATATCACTTGGCTACCGCCAGAAGGTGGTGGCGGTCCCAATTATCAGAATATGTAACTGGTTATCGACAAAAATTCAGCACTTAGTGAAAGTGATCAAAGTTTGTATTTCTAACGTATATGAGAATATCTCTCAACTACAAACCGTGAGGAATAAGTATGATTAAACGTAGTGTTGGTACGCTTGCAGTGGTGCTTAGCGCAATCAGTTTCGGAGCTCAGGCTGGGGCAGAATGTTCTGTATCTGTTGATGCAAACGATATGATGAAGTTTTCGACGGATAGCATCAGCGTCCCTTCGAGTTGTAAGGAAGTCACTCTGACTTTAAACCATACAGGTAAGCTAGCAGCAACTTCTATGGGCCACAACGTCGTTATTGCTGACACAGCCAATGTCCAAGCGGTAGGCACAGAGGGCATGTCTGCTGGCCTAGCAAACAACTACGTCAAACCGGACGACCCAAGAGTCTACGCGTTCACCAAAATCATAGGTGGTGGTGAAAGTACGTCAGTAACGTTTAGTACAGAAAAGATGAAGCCAGGGGGTGACTACACTTTCTTCTGCTCTTTCCCCGGACACTGGGCAATCATGAAAGGCAAATTTGAGTTCAAATAACGCATTTCTCGACAAAAAGGCACGTGAATCACGTGCCTTTTTACGTTTCAAAGCTTAACGTTACATAAATATCCCGCCATCGATTTCCAATACACGCGCATTCACGTAGTCATTCTCAAAGATAAATTTAGCGGTATTGGCAATTTCCTTTGGCATCGCCCATGCGGCCTACAGGCACCATTTTTTCTAGCCTCTCACGAGCTTCTGGCTTCATTGCCCCTGTCATTGAGGTCTCAATCACACCCGGCGCAATAGCGGCTGCTCGAATACCATAACGTGCTAGCTCCTTACCCCAAGTTGCCGCTAGCGTCGCGACTGCTGCTTTCGATGCCGCATAGTTTGTTTGACCAATATTTCCCGCACGAGCAACACTGGAAATGTTGATAATGACACCTTTTCGCTTGGTATTGATCATCTGAACTGCGGCCTCTCGGCCACATAAAAACGTCCCAGTAAGATTGACATCAATCACGGAGCTAAATTGCTCCAGCGACATTTTAGTCAGCTCTCCATCTCTGACTTTAACTAGTAAACCGTCTCGCAGAATACCAGCGTTATTAATAAGTCCATCCAACTGACCAAAATCCGCGACAATGTTACTAAAGACTTGCTCCACTTCGTGTTCGTCTGTCACATTAGCTTTGTATGTTAATGCTTTGACCCCGAGCATATTGCATTGTTCTTTGGTATCCATCAGGGCTTCTTCGTTAACATCAAGCAGGGCAAGCTCAGCACCAGCCTGCGCTAATGTAATCGCCATCATCTGACCTAGGCCTTGACCTGCACCTGTAATCGCTATCACGCTCTGTTTTAGATCCATTTGCAAACTCCGTTACTTTTTAGATTGATAAAACTCGAACAAACTTGAAAAGTCTAGCTCTTCATTGCCATTTGCGTTGTGAAAAGCATAAAGATTTCGTGCTAAAGCGCCCATTGGGACCGAAGATTGACTCTTTGCAGCCGTATCTAAGCCAAGCCCGAGATCTTTCAACATCAGTTTACTCATAAACCCTGGCTTAAATTCGTTGCTAGCCGGTGCGGTTTCCATTACCCCCGGACAAGGATTGTATAGCTCAAGCGCCCAGTTACGGCCAGAGCTTTGCAGCATGATGTTGGAAAGTACTTTAGGGTCCAGCCCATTATCTATGCCCAAGTTCAGTGCTTCGCATGTCCCTGACATGAGAATACCGAGCATTAAGTTGTTACATATTTTTCCCATCTGACCATCACCCGCTTTACCGGCATGGAAGATGTTTTTACCCATATGTTTAAGTACAGACTCTGCTTTTACGAAAGCGGTATCCGAGCCTCCGACAATAAAAGTCAGCGTACCCGCTTGTGCTCCTGCTACACCACCAGAGACAGGGGCATCCACAAAGTCGAGACCTTTTCTGCCGCGCACTGGGCAACAATGCGTGCCGACTCAGGGTCAATCGTCGAAGAATCAATAAGAAAAGTGCCATCTTCAACCATGTTTAACAAGCCAACACCACCGCTATGGTCGCCAAGATAAATCGCTCGGACATGCTCGCCCGCCGGTAACATGGTTACTACCGTATCTGCGCCTTTCACGGCATCCTCCACGGTGGGCGCAGCAACCGCGCCAGCAGACTCCAATTTCCTGACAGCTTGCGGCATCAAATCAAATACCTGTACTTTCAAGCCAGCAGCCAGCAAGTTTTCGGCCATTGGGCCGCCCATATTACCTAAACCTATAAACGCTATGGTACTCATTGAATAAATTCCTTCTTTCCCTGCTCTGAGAGCTTAGTAGTGGCCCAGTTTTTGCCAGTGGATGTAATTTTTCATCCCAAAGTGATGTGAACAAGGTATCAATAACCGCTTCATCAACATTATCGACACGACTGAACTGCCATTTAGGTTCGCCGTCCTTATCAATCAACCTAGCCCTGACGCCCTCGCGAAATTCTCCTAGCAGCCCCGAACGTACCGAGAGATTCAATTCAAGACGAAAACAATCCGCTAATGACAGATCTTTGTATTGATTGAGTTGCCTGAAACAAATATGGGATGTGATCGGGCTACCGGAAGCATGATTGCTTTTCGCAATATCGAGCCACTTACTTTGCCCTTTCAGCGCCAGAATGTTGTTACTTACCTCGACAACAGTACTTGCGCTGCATGCACGTTGGATGTCTTGCATGAAAGGCAACATTTGTGGGTCTGGCCTATGACCATTAACGTTATCACCAAATTCAATCAGCAAGTCTGTCACAGCGTCATAAGCGTCCTCTTTGTCGTGCCAATGTAGAGATAACAAGCGCTCAATCAGCGACTCTTTCTCTTGTGAGAGCACCATATGGTCAGCTAAGTTGACATCAAGCGCATCACTACCGTTAATCATCACTCCCGTTAAACCAAGGAATAACCCCACACCAGGTTCAAGCCGGTTAAGAAACCAAGTGGCGCCGACATCCGGATAAAGGCCGATACTCACTTCGGGCATGGCCAAACGCGTAGTTGGCGTCACCACCTTGTGGCTACAGCCCATATACAAGCCCATTCCTCCACCCATGATGATTCCTTCACCCCAAGCAATAATTGGTTTAGTGAAGGTGTGGATCAGATAGTCACATTGGTACTCAAGTTTGAAAAAAGTGGTACAGAACGCTTCGATGTCTTGACTGGATTTATCTCGCATTACGTCGTGCATGGTGCGTACATCACCACCAGCACAAAACGCTTTCTCACCTTGCCCTTCCAGCAAAACGCAAACAACACTGTCGTCGGCTTGCCAGCTTTCCAGTTTCTGTTTGAGCAAGGCTAACATGTCATAAGTCAAAGCATTGAGTGAAGGCGCATTGTCAAGCGTTGCTACACCTATCTTGGTACTCCCATCTTGGCAAAGTCGCTCCTTGAAATAAACGGTTGCTGTCATATTGCCTCCTAGCTATTTTTCCATTGAGGTTGACGTTTTTCTAGGAACGCATTGACACCTTCGGTTTGATCTTGAGTGTCGAACAACTGAATAAACAGTTCACGTTCCTTGATCAAACCGTGAGCTAGTGGACTCGTCCTCGTATTTTGTATCAATGACTTACAAGCCGTGACCGAAGATGGCGATTGATTTGCTACCATTTCTGCAAGGCTAATGGCGGCATCAAGAGCGTTTCCTTTGCTTACCACTTCTTCCACCAGCTTTATGTTGAGCGCTTTCGCCGCATCAAGCTGTTCACCGCTATAATATGACGCGTTTCGCCCACCCTTCTCCGACCAACGCCGTCAAGTTTTGCGTTCCACCCACACAAGGCAACAGGCCGACTTTGGCTTCCGGCAGCGCCATCACCGCCTGCTCTTCAGCAATTCGAATGTCGCAAGCTAATGCCACTTCAAGACCGCCCCCATCGCGTAGCCGTTAATAGCAGCAATAGAAACACCTCGGAATGCAGATAGGGTTTCAAATGCCTCACCAAACAAGCGGGACATATCCACCGCGACGGATTTGTCGCCATCAGCAAACACTTTAAGATCAGCGCCGGCGGAGAAGAACTTCTCACCCTGCCCGGTAATGACTAGGGCGTAAACGTCTTTATCGTCATTGAGATCTAAGACAAGTTGTTTCAATTGCGCCAAACTTTGTGCTGTCCATGTATTCGCCGGAGGGTTGTTCATGGTCACGATAGCCACATGGTTGCGAATCGTATGTTGAATAGTACTTCCTTCTGAATGATTCATTGTTGAGCATCCCTTTCGATTAGAGTATTTGAGCGCCTTCAGCTAGCATGCGACGTGCGATGATCAATCGCATGATTTCATTGGTACCTTCCAGGATTTGGTGAACACGCACATCACGGAAATGACGCTCCATCGGATACTCTTTGATATAGCCGTAGCCACCGTATAACTGCAGTGCCTGATCACAAATCTTAAAACCGACATCGGTAGCAAATCGTTTCGCCATCGCACAATATGCCGTGGCTTCTGGGTCCTGATTGTCCAATTTGCTCGCGGCGAGGCGCACCATTTGTCTGGCCGCAACGAGCTCAGTGACCATATCGGCTAACCGAAACTGTAGCCCCTGAAACTGAGCCAGTTCTTTACCAAACTGTTTGCGCTCTTTGACGTATTGCATCGCCTCATTCAGCGCCTGCTGCTGGTACCGATGGAGCAGGTCGCAATATTGATACGTCCTCCATCCAGCCCTTTCATGGCGAAAGTAAAGCCTTCCCCTTCTTTCCCTAACAAGTACTTTTCAGGAACCACAACGTTATCAAACGTAATGGCGCGTGTTGGCTGACTGTTCCACCCCATTTTCGGCTCTTTTCGCCCATAGCTGATGCCGTCTGCATCTGCCGGAACGACAAAAGCTGAAATACCTTTGGCTGAGCGGTCGCCTGTGCGTGCCATCACCACGAGTACTTCTGTATCACCTGCACCGGAGATAAAGGTTTTGCCACCATTGATAACGTACTGGTCGCCCTGCTTTTTCGCTGAGGTTGTCAATGAAGCGGCATCGGACGCCTGCGTTCGGCTCGGTCAAACAATATGAACCAAGCCAATCACCCGTGATTAGCTTTGGGCAAAACTCTTGTTTCGCTTCTTCAGTGGCAAAACTGGCAATCATCCAAGTTACCATATTGTGGATGGTCATGAATGCCGTGGTAGACGTACAACCCATTGCCAGTTGCTCGAAGATGATTGAGGAATCAAGGCGGCTCAGTTGCAAGCCCCCTGTTCTTCTGGTGTATACAAGCTGAGGAAACCTAATTCACCCGCTGCTTTAAGTACGTCTTTTGGAAATAGCTGTTTTTCATCCCATTCGGCAGCCATCGGCGCTAACTCATCCATGGCAAACTGTTGAGCAGTTTCTGCAAACGCACGTTGGTCTTCATTCAGTTCAAAATCCATTTGTCCTCCCGTTATCGCAGTTGAATGGTTAGGTTTGGCCCTGTTGGGATATCATCATCAAACCAGCGTGACGTAATCGTTTTAGTTTCGGTATAGAAACGCACCGCTTGTTTACCATAGGCATGTAAATCGCCATAGAAACTGCCACGCCAACCTGTAAATGAAAAGAATGGCAATGGCACAGGAATCGGCACATTGATCCCCACCTGACCGACCTGAATTTCATGTTGGTATTTACGTGCTGCTGCACCATTTGCGGTGAAAATCGACGTTCCGTTGCCATAGGGGTTGTTGTTAATCAGTTCAATCGCCTCTTCCAACGTATCGACTTGTAAGCAAACTAATACAGGGCCGAAGATTTCCTGCTCATAGATTGACATATCAGTAGTGACACCGGTAAACAAGGTTGGGCCAAGCCAGTTGCCCTCTGGCATTCCAGCAACATGACACTGAGTTCCGTCTAACTCCACACACTGCCCCTTGCGCCTTGCCTTCTTCAATCAGACTCACAACACGATGCTTAGCTTCTTTGCTGATCAATGGCCCATACGCTGCATTACCATCATCCCATGCGCCCGGAGTCATCTTCGCCATTTCTGTCTTGAGGTCGTCGATCCAATGTTTTGACTCACCAACAAATACGGCAACAGAGATTGCCATACAGCGTTGACCTGCAGCGCCAACAGAGCTGCCGACCAAGTTGTTGATCACCTGTGCTTTATTGGCATCTGGCATCACAACCATATGGTTCTTTGCACCAGCGAATGCCTGCCACGTTTGTTGAAGTTGGTACCCGTCTGATAAATGTACTGAGCAACCGGCACAAGACCGACGAATGACACGGCACGAATCAAAGGGGTGAACCAGTAGTTTGTCGACCTGATTCTTGCGACCATGAACAACCTGAAGAACACCCTTTGGTGCGCCAGCCTGTTCAAACAACTCCGCCAAACGCATCGCTGTTAAAGGTACCTGCTCTGAAGGTTTGAGCACGAAGGTATTACCTGCGGCAATCGCAAGCGGGAACATCCACAGTGGAATCATCGCAGGGAAGTTAAATGGCGTAATGCCACAGCACACCTAACGGCTGAATCATAGAGTAAGTGTCGATTTCTGTTGCCACATTTTCTACCGTTTCACCCATCATATTGCTGGCGATATTCGCGGCTTGCTCTACGACCTCAATGCCGCGCCACACATCCCCCTTTTGCATCGATGGTAATTTTGCCGGTCTCTTTCGAAATCAATTCGGCTAGCTCATCGTGGTGCTCTTTAAGTAAGTGCTGATAACGTAGCATCACACGGGCTCGCTCAGACACTGACACTTCCTTCCAAGACTTAAACACTTCAGCGGCGTTCTGCACCGCTTGTTCCATTTCCTGCTCGGTCGCACAAGGAAGCTTGGCAATCACTTCACTGGTTGCCGGGTTGGTCACCTCAACCCATTCATTGGTCTGTGACTGGCAGAACTCACCGCCAATAAATAAGGGAACTGACTGAATCATAATGATGTCCTTTTCTTTTATAGTGGGATCTCAATACCCATTGCGGTTGCTTCACCGCCACCAATACAGAGTGATGCAACACCTCGCACCACGCGTTTTTGTTGTGATTTCCATCTGTACCCAGAGCCTGTAACTGACGTAGGCTATGGATCAGCGTGACAAGAATCCTTGCACCGCTTGCGCCAATCGGATGACCTAATGCGCACGCCCCGCCTTTTACATTGACCTTCTCGCTATCCGGGCCAAGCTGTTTCACCGCGATCTGCGTTACCACAGCGAAGGCTTCGTTGATTCCCATAAATCCACTTCGTCTACCGCCCAATCTAGCTGCGATAGAAGCTGCTCAATCGCATAAACTGGTGCTATTGTAAATTCAGCAGGAATATGCGGGCATGCGTTGCATGACCTTTGATAATGGCCAGTGGTTCTCAGACCCTGTTGCTTGGCCGTTTGCGCATCCATCACCACAAGAGCGGCAGCCCCATCGGATATTGCGCTGGAGTTGGCTGCGGTAATAGAGCCCTCTTTAGCAAATGCTGGCTTAAGCTGGGGGATTTTTCGGGCTTTATTGAGCGCGGTTGCTCGTCATAATCAAAGAGGTGGCGCTTTTTTAGGGCAACAGGCACAATTTCGTCGGCAAATAACGCCTGCTGCTGCGCTTCAGTCAGCTCGGTTAACCGATAAAGTGGCCCATTCATCCATTTGTTCTGGGAGTAAATTCAAGTTTATCAGCGGTTTGTTGGCCGAAGACACCCATGAGCTCACCTTCGTACGCATCCTGTAAGCCATCGAAGGAACATATGGTCGTAGGTCGATTTGTGTCCCATTCGCATGCCGGGGCGTGACTCTTTCAGTAGGTACGGCGCATTAGTCATGCTCTCCATGCCGCCAGCTACAATGCAATTGGCACTACCAGCTTGGATCAGATCGTGGGCCAACATCACCGCTTTCATACCTGAGCCACACACCTTGTTGATCGTGGTACAACCCACCGATGTCGATAAGTCTGCTCCCAGAGCCGCTTGTCTGGCGGGGGCTTGCCCACAGCCTGCGAGGTAACTACACATCCCATATACACTTCGTCAACTGAATCTGGCGATAAAGATTGTTCTTTCATTGCCGCTTTAATCATGACCGCCCCCTAGCTTGGGGAAGAATATTCAGGAAGCATCCCTTGAAAACGCCCCATTGGCGTTCTCTTTGCTGCAACTATCCAAATCTCTTTCTCTTGCATTGCCTGCTCCTCAAAGATTGTTGAGTGACGGCTTTATTCATTCAGCGACGACAAAGCGGCTCAATTCCGATGCCACTTTCACTTTTTAAAGCCATTTTGTTTTTGCATGGTTATTTTCTTGACGTTTACGTAAGCATAGCACTAACATTTACGTTAACGTAAAGAAACACATTCACAACCTGTAAAATCTTTTTACCGTCGTAGTGGAAAGTGTGATTGTCTAATACCTAGCAGTTGGGAGTTTCATCTGGTGGAAACATACAAAATCAGCGAGCTCGCTAAAGAGTTTGATATCACTACAAGAAGTATCCGCTTTTACGAAGATATGGGCCTAATTCAGCCCTGACCGCAAGGCAGTATGCCGGATTTATCAGCGCAGAGACGGGGTTCGTCTCAAGTTGATTTTGCGAGGCAAGCGACTTGGTTTTCCTTGGCCGAGATACGCGACTTGTTAGAGCTTTACGACACGAATCAAATAGATACCCGGTTGATCAAGATGCTCAAAATCATTGACGAAAAAGAAGCCGTACTCAAACGCCAACTTGAGGACATCACCATTGTTCTTGACGATTTGAATACCGCTCGTCAGCGATGTGAAGAAGCGTTACGGCGCTCTAAAGCCAGCTAGCACTTCGCGAGACATCATGTATCTGCCAGGGATCGTAACCAGCAACAACCGCTGAATCGGAGGCGATATGATATCTCAGTACACCCCCCTCAACTTTGGGCTCGATGAGTCTGTCAATATGTTGCGGGAACACGTCAATGCTTTTGCCCGCGAGCACATTGCACCTATCGCGGCCAAAGTGGATGAGGATAATCAATTCCCGAACCACTTATGGACACTAATGGGCGAAATGGGCTTGCTTGGCGTGACCATAGACGAGACAATATGGTGGCGCAGGTATGGGCTATTTGGCACACGTGGTCGCCATGGAAGAGGGTTAGCCGTGCCTCTGCTTCTATTGCATTGAGTTACGGGGCGCATTCAAACCTATGCGTCAATCAGATTTTTCGCACCGGAAATGCGGTTCAAAGAAATGCCTACCTAAATTAATCGACGGCTCCCCATTGGCGCGCTGGCAATGAGTGAACCTAATGCAGGCTCAGACGTTGTCAGTATGCAGCTCAAAGCTGATTTGCACGGCGATCACTATGTGTTGAACGGCACCAAGATGTGGATCACTAATGGCCTGATGCACATGTGCTGGTGGTTTATGCCAAAACAGACCTAGCGCCGCCTCAAGGGGTATCACTGCCTTCATTATCGAACGTGATTTTGCAGGATTCAGCCACGCTCAAAAGCTCGACAAACTCAGTATGCGAGGCTCTAACACCTGTGAACTGGTTTTCAACAACTGCAAAGTCCCGGTTGAAAACGTACTCGATGGAAGTAAATCAAGGTGTCAAGTCTTGATGGGTGGCTAGATTATGAGGAGCGCGTTGTTCTGGCAGCAGGCCCGCTCGGTATTATACTGCAAGCGTGTCTCCGACCTTGTCGTACCCTACGTTCATGACCGTAAACAATTTTGGTCAATCCATCGGTGAATTCCAGCTAGTGCAAGCCAAGAGAGTGGCGGATATGTATGCCCGATGCCAACGCGGCACGCGCATATGTGTATACCGTAGCCGCTGCCTGTGACCGAGGTGAAACAACAAGAAAAGACGCCGCAGGCGTGATTCTTTACAGTGCCGGAATTAGCCACACAGCTAGCACTGGATGCCATCCAGTTGCTAGGCGGTAATGGATATATCAATGAATTCCCCTGCGGGTCGTTTATTAAAAAAAAGAGACGCCAAACTCTATGAAATTGGTGCGGGTACTTCGAAATTCGCAGGATGCTTATCCGGGCGTGAGCTGTTTGAAGAGTCACGCTAACAAGGATGTTATGGCAATCATAAAAACTAAAAATCAAAACCGACTCTCCCCCTGTTCACTAAGAATCAGCAAGCGATGAGTGGACTGGTCGAAAATTTAAGTGCGGATGTTGAATCCATCCAAACAGGAATTGGCGGCGCTAGGGCTGTTGAAAGACGGCGCAAGAAGGCTTTGAAACTTTCCCGTACGAGAGCGCATTGATCTGCTGCTAAATCAAGGTTCAGATTTCTTAGAAATCGGCCAATTCGCGGCCTGGAATGTTTACAGAACAATCCATCCCCCTTGCGCCCGATGTGTCGTTGCAGGTATCAGCAGGATCAAGGGGGTACCCTTGTATGTGGTGCTTTGCCAACGATCCGTCTGTTAAGGCGGGACTTACTACCCACTGACAGGTGAAAAAGCACCTCAGAGCCCAGGAAATTTGCCGGGCGCTGCCACTTACCCTGTGTTTTATCTGAGTCGACTCGGGCGGTGCGGACTTACCTCACCAAGCAGAGGTGTTTCCAGACAAAGAAGAGACCATTTCACGGGCGTATTTTCGCTTTAATCAAGCACGCATGTCCGCCAAGGGCATACCCCAAATAGCGGTAGTTCTTGGTCCTTGTACCCCGCTGGGGGCGCTTATATTCCTGCCATGGCCGATGACTCGGTCATCGTAAACAAACAGGGCACGATTTTCCTAACGGGGCGGCTCCCTTTGGTTAAGGCCGCCACAGGTGAAATCGTCACGGACGAAGGAACTCGGCGGCGCGGATGTTCACTGCCGTAAAAATCTGGGGTGGCAGCAGACTACTACGCGGAAAGGTGAAGGCAACAAGCTTCCATATGGCGAGGAGAAGCACTGGCTAACGGCAACCAGAGGCCTGTGATCCCTCAAACACACAAGGTTTTGCCACCGCGTCTACCCGCTGAGGACATCTATGGCGTCGTCGTGCTGACTTGCGCTTGTCTTTCGACGGTGAGAGAAGTGATTGCACGTATTGTCGATGATTCCGATTTCGATGAATTTCAAAGCCTTACCTTCGGCATGACGCTGGTGTGTGGCTTTGCAACTTCGTATCGAAGGCAAAGCTCATTAGTATTGTCCGCCACCAACGGCATCTTGTTTGCGGAATCAGCTCGAAAGGGGCTCACTTTATCAGCGCTGTGTGCTGAAGCGAAAGTTCCATTGCTGTTCCCTACAGAGGAACATTACCGGATTCATGGTCGGCAAAAAGTTGAAGAAGGTGGCATCGCCAAACATGGCGCCAAACTCGTCATGGCAGTGGCGTGCGCTGACGTTCCTAAGTTCACCATTATCATCCAGTGGCGGATCTACGGGGTGAGGACAGACCACGGCATGTGTGGGCGAGCTTATGGAGCCAACGATGATGTGGATGTGGCCTATGCCCGGATCTCGGTAATGGGCGGAGAGGCTTCAACCCGCACATGTACTCACCCAAGTCAAGCGTGAGGTCTTGAGAGCACCCGGGTGAACCTTGGTCGAGAGGTGGAAGAGAGGGCCAGTTCACAGCCAAACTATCGTTGATCGGTATGAGGAACAAGGCCACCCGTACTATGAGTGCTCGCCTTTGGGACGGTAGCATCATTGATCCGAAACAGACCCGGCATGTCTTAGCTCAAGCGCTTACCGCAGCCGAGAGCTATGCTCCGATGCCCGATAGCCAATTCGGTATCTTTAGAATGTAGGAGCATAGCATGACAAATCTAATCGATAACAGCTATCTTACTGGCAGCATCGATGACTTAGGCGTTGCCACTCTGTCACTTAATCGGCCGGACCAAACACAATGCCTTCAGCGCACGGGTCATCGAACAGTTGATAGAATCGATTCACTCACCCTGGCTCAGCGTTCAGAGGTGAGATGTTTAGTGTTAAGTGGTAACGGAAAACTACTTTTCGGCAGGCGCTGATCTTGGCTGGATGCAGTCAATGATAGCTAAAAGTGAACTGGAAAATCAGCAAGATGCTTCAAGACTTGCTCAGTTGATGCATTGCTTGGATGACTTTTCCCTCACGTAACTATCGCTGTTTGTTCATGGCTTTTGCGCGTTTGGCGGAGCGCTCCAGGCTAATCTGCTGTGTGTCGCTATTGCTGACCATAGCGCCCTTTATTCTTCCTCAGTGAGGTTAAGCTAGGATTAGTTCCAGCGACCATTGGGCCCTATGTAAACCGCACGATCGGTGCTCGCCAGTCAAGGCGCTACATGCTGACTGCTTTGAACGTTTCGACGCCAACAAAGCGGTTGAGATTGGTTTTAATTCGTGAAGCTGTCGAAATCAGCCAACTGGAAAAAAAGCCGTCACTGCTATCGTCAATCAGTGGCTACTCATGTAGCGCCGCGGCCCCTGACTCAAACTAAAGCACTGATCGAAAGTCGTGATACTCAGGTGCTTGATGATGCTTTGATTGAATATACCCAGTCAATTAATCGCAAAAGTTAGGGTATCCGACCAGAGGGCAAGAGTCTAAAAGACTTTCTTTTGATAAGCGGCCCCAAATTGGGCGATGATAAGGAGGCAGTGAATGATGGGCTACCTCGCTACTGCCAGAGAGTCGGTCAAGATAGTCGAAGTTGGTCTCTCGCGACGGTTTGCAAAATGAGCAAGCCGTTTCAACCGAGGCAAAAGTCGCGCTGATCAATCCAACTCTCTTGCTGCGGTCTTACCCACATCGAAGCGGGGATCGTTTGTCTCGCCTGAAGTGGGTGCCACAAATGGCGGACTCATTGGAAGTCATAGGCAGCAATCCCACTCAGCGCATCGAACGTGAAGTATGCTGCTTGCTTATCCTAACTTCCAAATATGAGAGGGTTTGAGCGGGCTATCGGAAGCCAATGCCGACCTTGAAGTAGCGGTATTCACATCTGTCTTCACAAGACTTTTGTCGAGAAAAACATTGGCTGTTTCTGTTGAAGAAGCCTTGAAAGACGATTCCGGCCCCTGGTGGCTGAAGCAAGAAGACAAAGGCATCCCATTTAGAGGTTGCTTGTCCTGCATCGTCGATTGTCCTTGATGATGGTCCAGCCGAAGGCCTTCTCAGGTCGCATATTGCCCCAAGCACTATTAGAGACTTGGTTTGCTATGAAGTGTCTCTTGGCAAATTACCATTGGTTCTGAATACATCAATAAAGTGGCCAACATGCTCGATGCGGTTTTTGAACGAGTGCCCTCCACATCGGTCGCCGTTCATTTCCATGATGCTTGGAGGCAAGCGCTTCGTAATATATATCAGAGCCCTTCAAATGGGGGTCCATGTTGTCGATAGCAGCGTCGCGGGCTTAGGGGGCTGCCACTTATGCTGACCCGAGGAGAGTCAGGTAACGTCATGACAGAAGATGTTGTGTACCTTTGCCCAAGGTTTGAAGGGATTGAAACGGGCGTGGATTTACATCGCCTTGCCCAAGCAGGGTGGGGGAAATCAGCGCTTGGTGACGCCTTGGGGCGCCCAACCGACTTCCAAAGTGTCACTGGCTTGTGCCACTAACTAGGAGCTCTCTATGTTTGGGCACATTAGGATTGAGTAACAAGCAAACCATGATCAGCCCAATTCCTATCCACCCCAATAAGGCCCAATGTGTTCTCCCTACAGCCACAGCAAGTAAGCGGCCGCGGCAGGCTCAAACGAGCGTTAGTAAACTTGCTTTGCTTGCTGACTACCGTTGTTAACCCATAACCAAAGCAGACATAGCCGAGAAACTTGGAACCAACGCCATATACCAAGGCGACGGATGCATGGATAGATGTCGCAAACAAATTACCACCAGTAAAAAATAATGAAGGTATTGTAGCAGCAATAGTGAACCTCAAGCCAAATATACTCCCATCATAGATTTCGAATCTTGCACGTCCTCAATGGTGGGCGTTTTGCACACTTACATGCGCGTAGAGTAGCATGAGGTGAACCCTGAAAGCAATCCAAACTGCCTATCCCTATATATTTGGTTTGCTCTACATCGGTTTGTATTGACGTTGATGTCTCTGAAGAGTCAGTAAAACGATGCCAGTGCGCCCACTGTCAACTATCACCCAGCGAGTGTCAATTGGCTTTTCTTTGCCAAACGAGGCATTCCAACAATGCAGCGAAGAACGGTACACTCGCGATAGATACCACAGTTTCCAATCGCGACACCCCCATTCTCATCGAGCTATAGAACGCAAGAGGATGATAAACCGCTAAAAACCAGTGCCCCCAGCAATAAAACAGGGTTTATTGGTTACCTGTATATGTCGGTCTTTTCTGATCGTACCGCAGGCAAGCAAGAGCCATCCTGACACTAACGCTTACATCGAGCGCCAATCGCCAGCGGGCTGATATCAGGCGCATACGTGGCTGCGGTACCGTTCGTTCCACAATAAAGAAGCAAACAGGATGACCAAAACTCCGAGAACCTTCCTGACGAGCTTTTTAGTGTCTGATTCATATCTATACTCTTTGTCATATCATTTTGATGGGCGAAGGGAATAATGAATAAATGAACACATAACTTTGCAGAAAGACTACTCTATTTGATTTTACAGACTCAATTTCATCCGCCTCTTAATGCGCGAGAGAAAGTCAAATTGATGATGAAAAACGACGACTAAAAGCGGATAGGTCCTTGTACCCGACTCTCTCACAATAAGCTGGACAGAGGATATCCGTGTGCGTCAGGAGTGCTTTGGCTTTCCATTCTTTTGTTTAGTCACGTATTGAAGAACGATGAGCAGTAGATTGTTTAAGAATTTTTAAACTGCGTCCCCTCAAACGGGCGACTTTTGCCAAATGTTCAGCCGTTATATCTCTCCCTGATCTTCTAATATATGATGTAACACCGCTCTGACTCTACTGATCAGAGTCGCTGCCCAGCATGTTGCTCCGCCAATAGCTTGACAACACATATCAACCATAGAGGAGCTTCAATGGCAGGGGGGTGACTCGATGCAAGCTGAGGATTCGACCAGAGGTCAGATAGAAGCGGAGTGGCGCTGAAATCGGAAAACCAATGCGTCCATGTCCAGCAAACTATCAGGTAATATGTTTCAAATCAGCGACCACAAAACGCTGCACCTTCGTGGCGCGGAAATGGTGAAACGTGTTGGCCTTTGATTACCACGCATTCACCGACTGACACTTTGCCTTGGTAACCTTCCAGTTCAATATGTGGTGCCCAAGATAGGTAGTACCAGTTGATGATGTTCATGCTTGCATGCCCCTTGCGTTGACGGGTATAAGCACGGAGCCAGTGAGATTATTTTTCAACATCAGGCGGGATTCACTCACAAAAGTGAGATTGATAAAACTTAGGTATTTACCGCCAGTTTCTTTTTAAGATAGCTGAAAATGCGCCTGATCGAGAACCCTGGGCGGTGGCGAAACGTATCAACGATATCGGCTCCCGATCTGAGCGCGTACTTTCTATTGCACGCTTGATCTTCTCATCGATTAGATAGGCATAGGGCGGTAACCCATAGTGGTCCTTTAAGCACGTAAAGCTGATATCGGCTCATCCCTACTTCGCGTGCTGGCAGCACCACAAAAGAGTGAGCGTGGCTCGGTTCATCCATTAATTATCGCGGACCGTGATTCGATAAACCTATCAGCGGCCATCGTTTTGACTCCATTCTGGAAACTGAGCTCCAATAAAGTCATACAAGCAAGATTGAGCGCTAACAACAGACCCTCTTCAGTCTGACCCGCCAGAAAACAGTACCAAGTATCATTGCAAATTCCAGGATGACTAACTCTGAATCATTCTTCCAAAAGCCACATAATCATAATGTTGATTTGACGTCATTTCCTGCTGGATCTCTCCCATCTCCAACGCATCAACAAACAGCATACTGCGGGACCAAGTGCCGTGATATGGATTACAGGAATGGACATCTGCAGGGTTAATCGTCACATTATCCCCTTGGCCAATCTGATGTGTATTGCGTCGATTTCGGTAATCTGCTCCGGCCTTGATGGATAATGCCGAAGGAAAATTCATCATGAGAGTGGGCATCCGCGCATGCCGTCGACTGGTTGGCGACACGCAGCTCAATCCATGGCAGCATCGTACTCTGCTTGAAGCTCGCACTTTTTATCTCTCTTCATTCAACCACTACTCCACTCAGAGCCAGATCAGCACAACAGATGCATAACATTATGGCCATCAATCTATTAAGGTGGCGATGAACTCGTGGATTTGCAAGTCGATTCATAAACCCCGCCAATCATCGCCCATACGCCAACACCGATCACGCAGACGAACAATGACACGAGAGTAAAGAGTACAACGAATGCTGCTCATTTTACCGCCTTTCTTTTATAAGAGCTGACACCGAACATTGCTACCAACCAAGCTGGGATTGACTATTTGAGTCAAACTTCCAGTTAACCAGCCTGAGCTCTTTACTGGCTCGACAGCAACCCCTTTCACTGGTGCCGCGGCGAAGATTTGATAAGCAAGGTAAAACAAAAAACTACTGCCAAATCAACTGCATCTTAAACTTCTTAGAAGCTTCGGCAATATGGCTACCAAGGTTTGCATCATCTGTACTGTACCAAACGACAACAACATAGGCCCAATGATGCGCCCAAAACATGAAATAACGCTGCCCTTAGGCCATCATTTACCACTGTCGTTGTCGCTAACAAATTCACTGGCGAAACGTCACGGCCCCACAACAAATACCACCATCGCCAAAATCAAGATTTTCCATCTCGTTGTCTCCCCTCTTTGAGCAAGATAGTACCTAAGAGAAAAACAGTATTGAACGATAGTGCACAGCCGCATTCGTTGGGAAGCCAGGACAATAGAGACTTGAGGTCTGGTTAGTTTGCCAAACCATAGCAATGAGCGCCGCTACCTTTGCAGTGGCTAATCAGTCTTGTAGAAGCTCCCTAGTTTGAGGACTCTCCAATCATAAGCACACTTATTCAAATATTTCAGAACGAAGTATGTTAATTTTCTACGATTTAATCTCCCTTAATCAGCGCCTAAACTTAGTTCAAATCACCGAGGTAAACGCATACAACGCGGAAATTTAATTTGAAATATTTGA